>JAICKM010000087.1 GCA_025927935.1 Chloroflexia bacterium
AGGGCCAGGATCTCGTCCAGTTCGGCGGAGACGAGCAGCACCGCGCGGCCCTGGTTGCGCTGGGCGACGATCTGACTGTGGATGAACTCGATGGAGCCGACATCCAGCCCGCGGGTGGGCTGCGCGGCGATGAGCAGGCGGATAGGACGCGAGAGTTCGCGGGCGATGATCACCTTCTGCTGGTTGCCGCCGGACAGATTGCCCGCCGGCACCTCGGCGCCCGGCGTGCGGATGTCGAACGCGCGGATCATCTTGTGGGCAAACGCGCGGATCGGACCATCCTGCATGAGGATGCCGCGGGCGAACGGCGGCTGGTAATAGGTGGACAGCACCAGGTTGGCGCTGATTGGGTAGCTGAGCACCAGGCCGAACTTCTGGCGATCCTCCGGGATATGACCCAACCCGCTTTCGATTAGCCGGTGTGGTGTGCGATTGGTGACATCCTGGGCTTCGAGCGTGACGTGCCCGCCCGCCGCCGGGCGCAGCCCCGTCAGCGCCTCCACCAGCTCCGTTTGCCCGTTGCCCTCCACCCCGGCGATGCCAAAGATCTCACCGGGGAAGATGGCGAAAGACACGCCATCGACGGCTAACTGGCCCCGGTTGTCCTTGACCTGCAAGCCCTCAACGTTCAGCACCGCCGGGCCGGTGGGTGCCGGGGCGGCACTGACGGTGTGCTCCGGCTGCGCCTCGCCCAGCCCGATGGCCGCGGCGCCCGCCGCCTGCTTGGCCCGGTCGCCGGTCAACGAGATGGTGCGGCCCACCATCATCGTCGCCAGGTCTTGCTCGCTGACTTCATTTGCCTGGGCGTGCCCCACGACCCGGCCCAGGCGCAACACAGTGATCCGGTTGGCAATCGCCAGCACCTCGCGCAGCTTATGGGTGATAAACACAATGGAATGGCCCTGCGCGCGCAAGCCATCCATAATGACGAACAGGTCGTCGGCCTCTTGCGGCGTCAGCACGGCGGTCGGCTCGTCGAGGATCAGCACGCGGGCGTTGCGATAAAACGCCTTGAGGATCTCGACCCGCTGCTGCGCGCCCACCGACAGGTCCTGCACGATGGCCGCCGGATTGACATGCAAGCCATACTGGTCCGACAGTTCCTGGATGCGGCGCGCCGCTGCCGGGCGGTCGAGGATCACCCCGCTGCGGGTACTCTCCTGCCCCAGCATGATATTCTCGGTCACGGTGAGCGGCGGCACCAGCATGAAGTGCTGGTGGACCATGCCGATGCCGCGGTTGATGGCGTCGCGCGGGTTCTGGAAATGCACGGGGTCGCCGTCGACCAGCACCTGCCCCTCATCGGGTTGGTAGAGGCCGTAGAGGATGTTCATGAGCGTCGATTTGCCGGCGCCGTTCTCGCCCAACAGGGCGTGGACCTCGCCGTGGCGCAGATCAAAGTTCACATGATCGTTCGCCAGCACGCCGGGGAAGCGTTTGACAATATCCCGCGCTTCGAGGGCGAAGGTGGCCGGTGGCGTGCTGACCGCCGCACGCTGCGGCAGAGACTGGGGGCCGCGCGCCACTTCTTTACTCATTGTCGCTCCTGCTCACTGATGATGGCATCCCACAGTCTACGATCCGCAACCGCTGGGGCCGCCGGGCCTAATACGGCACACCGTCGGCGGCGGGCGGGATCGACCGGCCGACAAAGCCGGCCAGCACAAACAACGTCACGACATAGGGCAGCATGCCCACCAGGCGCGCGTCGATGGGCACGCCGCACGACTGCATGTTGTTCTGGATCGAGAGCGTCAGCCCAAAGAAGAACGCGGCGGCCAGGGCGCCGAACGGTTTCCACTTGCCGAAGATCATGGCGGCCAGGGCGATGAAGCCGAAGCCCGAGGTCATACCCGGCGAGAAGACGGGGATATAGCCCGGCACATAGGACGCGCCGCCCAGCCCGGCAAACAGCCCGCCCAGCAAGACGGCAGAGTAGCGCACGCGGTGGACGTTGATGCCCACGGTATCCGCCGCCTTGGGATGCTCGCCCACGGCCCGCACGCGCAGGCCCCAGGGCGTGTAATTCAGCACCAGGTGCAGCACCGCCACCAGCACAATCGCCACAATCGCCAGCAATTGCACCGACAAGGAGATACCGGGGATGGGCAACGGCACGCTGCCAATGGTGCCCGGCGAGGTTGGGGCATCCGAGGAGTACCACTGGCCGTACAAATAACTGGTGATGCCGAAGCCGAGGATGTTGATCACCGTACCGCTGATGATCTGATCGACCTTGAAGGTGATCGACAGCCAGCCATGCAGCAAGGCCATCGCCCCGCCGACCAGGATCGCCACCAGCACCCCCATGGGCACGCTGTTAAAGGTCACGGCCGCCCAGTAGCCGCCGAAGGCCCCGCTGAGCATCATGCCTTCGATGGCGATATTGACCACGCCCGCGCGCTCACAGGCCACCCCGCCCAAGGCGCCGAGAATGATCGGCGTGGCGAAGCTGAGGGCCGTTACCAGCACACTCAACACCAGGGCCAGTAGCGGTTGATTACAGAGAGTCACCTGCGCCTCCCTACGCTTTCTCGCCCCAGCCGCTGGTCAGCACGGGGGAACCCGCGCCGGCCGGCGTGGCACGCACCCGGTAGACCGCGCGGATAATGGCGTCAGCCGCCACAAAGAGCAGGATCAGGCCCTGGATCACGGAAATGATCTCACTGGGCACCTGCGTCTCGTACTGCATCTGGGTGGCGCCCGCCCGCAGGGCGCCGAAGAGCAAGGCCGCCACGACCACCCCAACGGGGTTGCTGCGGCCGAGCAGCGCCACGGCGATACTGTCGAAGCCGTAGCCGCTGGAGAAGCCGAGTCCGAAATAGCGGTCGCCCAGCGGCTGCGCGCTGGTCACGTCGAGCGCGACGCCGGTCACTTCGACCGCGCCGGCCAGCCCGGCCAGCAGCCCGCTGAGGGCCATCGCCAGGATAATGTTGCGCACGATGGGAATGCCCGCGTAGCGCGCCGCCGAGGAATTGGCCCCCGTGGTGCGGATCTCAAAGCCCCAGGTCGTCCGGTACAAGAACCACCAGACCAGCGCGGCGGTCAGCAAGGCGAGCAGCACGCCGGCATGGAGTTGGAACTGCGGGATCAACATCGGCAACCAGGACGTGGGTTGCAGCAAGGGCGTCTGCGCGGCCACGCTCCCCGGCTTCTTCATCGCCCCGCTCAGCATCCAGGCGACGAACTGCAAGGACAGATAGTTCATCATGATTGTCGTGATGACTTCGTGGGCGCCCGTGCGCGCCTTGAGGAAGCCGGGCACGGCGCCCCATAGGAAGCCGCCCAGCATGCCGGCGGCCAGAGTCAGCGGAATATGGATAATGGCCGGCAAATGGAAGTTATAGCCGACAAAGGCGGCGGAGAGCGCGCCCAGGGCCAACTGGCCCTCGGCGCCGATGTTGAAGAGGCCGCACTTGAAAGCCAGCGCCACGGCCAGGCCGGTGAAGATATAGGGGGTGGACTGGATCAACGTGCCGGCGATCGCGTCCGGCGATCCGAAAGCGCCCTGGAACAGCCCGCCATAGGCGGCCAGGGCGGTGCCCAGGCTACCGGTCGTCACCCAGATAATCAGGCCGCCAATCACCAGCGAGGTGAAGATCGAGAGCGCGGGCACCAGCAGTTCGCGGCCCACCCGGAGTGCGACCGCCGCCGGTTGCCCGGTGGGCGGGCGGGACACCACCGTCGCCCCGGTGCGGGGGCTGTCGGTGGTTAATTGGGCATCATCAGGCACGGCACACCTATATTACCAGGAGGGGCGTCTGTGGAGACGCCCCTCCCGTACTATGCGCTTGCGATCGTTACGGTTTGGCCGGCGCCACGCCGGTCTTCACCGCGCCGCTGGCCAGGTCGGCGGTCAGCTTCTCGATCTTGGCCTTCACATCGGCCGGGACCTTGGAGTCCTGGTCGTGATAGGGCGCCAGGCCCACTTGCCCGTTGTTGTTGCCGCCCTTGAAGGTGCCGTCGGCCACTGTCTTGAGCAGATCGGACACGCCCTGGGTCAGCTTTTTCTCCGCGCTGGTCAGCAGCACCGGCTGGGCTTCCGGCACCGTATTGTACTGGTCCACGTCCACGCCGATTGCCAGCACGCCCTTATCCTTGCGCTCCAGAGCGGCGAACAGCGCGCCGTTCCCCGTCTGGCCGCCCGCGCCGAACAGGATATCCGCGCCCTTGTCGATCATCGACAGGCCGGTGGTCTTGCCCCAGGGGGTATCGTTGAAGGTCTTGCTGATATCAACGTCGCTGTGGTACACGACCTGGACGGTGATATTGGGGTCGGTCGCCTTGGCGCCGGCGCGATAGCCTTCACCATAGCGCCACACCGGCGGGACGGTGTCGGTGCCGAGCACGGAACCGATGTTGTGCGTCTTGCTCATCATGGCGGCGAGGGCGCCGGCCAGATAGCCCGCCTTGTCCTCTTCGAAGACCAGGCCGGCCAGGTTCGGGATGGCCGGGTCCGCCTGGAACTGGTCCACGCCGATAAACTTCACGTTGGGGTTCGCCTTGGCCGCTGCCGTGGTTGCGTCGGCCAGCGCGAAGCCGACCGTGACGACCACGTCATACTTATCCTGAATAAACTGATCGATCAGCTTGCTGTAGTCCTTGGCGTCTTTCGGCACCAGATACTTGATGTCGGCGCCCAGGTCCTTCTGTGCCTGCAACACGCCTTCATACGACGCCTGGTTGAAGTTCTTATCGTTAATCGAACCGACATCGGTCACGAGGCCGATCTTCAGCTTGGCGCCGGTACCGCCCGCCGCCGTGGTGCCGGTGGGCGCGGCCATCGCTTCGGTGGCCGTCGCGGCGGGCGCCGTGGTATCGGTCGCCGCCGCCGCGGGCGCCGTGGTATTCGTTGCCGCTGCCGCGGGCGCCGTGGTATCGGTCGCTGCCGCCGCGGGTGCCGTGGTATTCGTTGCCGCTGCCGCCGGGACCGACGTGGCCGTCGAGGTCTCACCCCCGCAGGCTGATACCAGCATACTGACGGTCAGCAGCGCGCTTGCCGCCAGCAGGCCCCCGGATTTGAAGAACTTTTTCAAATCGCGTCTCCTCCTTGTGTACATCAGGTCCGAGGGCCAGGTCGCCACTGCGCGTGGCCGCCCGGACATCTACCAATCCCGCACGCCGGTCCACCCGGCGAGGCATCCGCGCCCTGACGGATGCCAGGGTACGGCGCTATTATAACACAGCCCTGGAGCAGTGTCATTCGGTTTGCGGGGCTAATTTGCTTGACGGGTCTGCACTTTGGCTTTATACTGGCTTGCAGTGCGCGGGTTCGGAGCATCCGGCCCGGCGACTCCCCAACTCGGAGGTAGCCTGTCGCCGGGCCAATCGGCGGCGCCGCGATTCATGTATAGCTTCCTACCACCAGGGACCATGCTCCATGGCCGCTACCGGATCCAGCGCGTGCTGGGCGGCGGCGGGATGGGCGCCGTCTACCTGGCCGACGATACCCGCACCCCCGGCCTGCAGGTGGCCGTGAAAGAAATGCGCACCGAGTCGGAAGTGGCCGGCGCCGCGCCCTCGCCGGAGGCGGAGGAGGAGCGCAAGCAGGCCGTCGACTCGTTTGTGCGCGAGGCGGAAATCCTCAAGCCGCTGTCGCACCCCAACCTGCCCTTCTTCAGCGACGCCTTCGAGGAGAACGGCCGCCCCTACCTGGTGATGGAGTTTGTGCCGGGCGAGTCCCTGGAAAAGAAACTCGACCGGCTCAACGGCAAGCCGATGGGCGAGCGCGAGGCGCTCTACTACGGCATCCAGGTGGCGCGCGTGCTGCGCTATTTGCACAGCCAGAACCCGCCGATCATCTTCCGCGACGTGAAGCCGGCCAATGTCATGGTCATGCCCAATTATCAGGTCAAGCTGATCGACTTCGGCATCGCCCGCAAATACAAGGTCGGCCAGCGCAAGGACACGGTGTCGATGGGCACGGCGGCCTATGCGCCGTTCGAGCAGTTCGGCAAGGGGCAGACCGACGGCCGCTCGGATATTTACTCGCTGGCGGCCACGCTGTTCCATCTGCTGACCGGCCGCCCGCCGACGCCGGCCACCACGCCGCCCAGCCTGCGCGATCTGAACCCGCTGGTCAGCACGGACACCGAGAAGCTGATCATCCAGGCCATGGATCGGGACATGAACAAGCGCCCGCAGAGCGCCCGCGATTTCGAGCAGGCCCTGCGCCAGTGCTACGGCATCCCGTTCAAGGAACCGGAACCGCTGCCGGAGCCGCATCCGGTCGAGGCCGGCCCGGCCCCCGCCGCGGTGCCCCCGGTGATTGTCACCCCGCCGGTGCAAGCGCCGGCCCGGCCGCCGGTAGTCGTCACACCCGCGCCGCAAACGCAGCCGGCGCCGCCCGCTATTGTGATTTCGACGCCCAGCACGACGGCCCCGCCGGTGGTAAACCGCCCGCCCGCGCCGGTGCCGACCCCGCCCGCCATGGCCCCGGTCGCGCCCGCGGCCCCGCGACCGGCCACCGTGCCGCCGCCCGTGGCGCCGGGCCACGGGACGAACTGCCCCAATTGTGGTTATATCAACAAGCTTGGCGCGCGCTTCTGCGGAAACTGCGGCGCCAGCCTGGCCGGTCGCCCGCCCGCCCGCATCCAGGTGCTGGGGCCGCGCGGCGTGCTCTGGGAGCGCCGCATCGCGCCGGACGAGAACCCGTTCGTCATCGGGCGGCGCAGCCTGTCCCGGCAAATCTTCCCGCATATCGATCTGACCTACAGCGACCCGTCGGCCTATGTCTCGCGCCGGCACGCGCAAATCATCGCCGATGCCCAGGGTTACAGCCTGGAAGATCTCGGGTCCGAGAACGGCACGTATCTCAACAGCACCCGCGTGCCCGCGAACCAGCCCATCTTGCTGCACAACGGCGACATTATCCAGGTGGGCAAGGTGCAAATGCAATTTTCCGTCGGCTAAGCACCCGGCGGCTTATAGGAGGCTCCACGCAGAATGACTCCGGTTTCCCGAAAGACGGCCCGCCCCACGTCCGCATCCCGAATGCTGATCCTGACCGCGCTGCTGGCCGCGCTGGCCCTGGCTCTGGCCGGCGGCCTGAGCCGCGCGAATGATCCGGTCGCCGCCCAGGCCGCCACGACTCCCGCCGCCGGCACCCAACTGCCCGGTGCGGTCGCCACGGGGGCTGCCCCCGTCAACACGGCAGGCGCCCTGGCGGTGCCCAGCGGCGTCCCCGGCGGCGTCCCCGCCAACGGGACGCTTGGATCCAACCCGACGAGCACCAACAGCACCGGATCACTGATCCCGTGGTTGATCGGGGCCGTGGTCCTGCTCGGGCTGATTGGCGTGGCTGTGTTTGCGCTGCGGCGGGGAGCCACTACGCCCGTCGCGCCCGTCCTGGCCGGCGATGGCGAGGCCATCACCACCGTCGATACCACCCGGCCCGCGGCGGTCGCGTCCACAGCCACGGCGGCCAGGGGCGCCACCACGCCGCTGACCCAGGTGCGCTGCCCCAACTGTGACGCGCTCAATCCCGCCGACCGGCGCTTCTGCGACGAGTGCGGCCAGGATCTGCGCCCCGCTGCCCTGGCGGCGGCCACCAGCGCCCTACCCGCCCTGGACGAGGCCACCACGCCGTACCTGGAAACGCTCAGCCGCGCCGACGAGCAATTGGAGTTCGTGCTGGCCCGCAAAGTCGTGACCCTGGGCCGCGCCCCCGACAACGACATCGTCATCGACAACCAGTTCATCGGCTGGCAGACCGTGTCGCCCCACCACGCCCGGCTGACCGAGCAGGATGAGGGGGGTTTCCTGCTGGAGGATCTCCAGTCGGAAAACGGTACGTTTGTCAACAGCGCGCGCACCGGGCAGAATGTGCTGGAAGACGGCATGACTATTGCGTTGGGCAAAGTGGAGTTTATCTATCGCGTGCCCCGCGCGTAGGGCCGGCCCGCGGCACGTGGCGTGCCGGGGCGCCGGGCGCGCGCGGGCAACCGCATCCGCACAACGGTAGAAGCAGGATAGGGCCACCATGCCGATTGTTTGTCCCGCGTGCGCCGCCACGAACGCGCCCGATTCCACGTTCTGTATGCGCTGCGGCGCGCCGCTGCCGCAGGCCGGGCCGGAGGCGGCTCGTGTTGCGCCCGCCGCGGTCGAGCACGGGGCGCCGGGCGGCGCCATCGGCCCGCCGGTGGTGCTGACCGCGGTGCCCGACGAAGCGGACCCGGCGCCCCCGGCCCCCGCCCCGGAACCAACCCCGCCGCGCGAACCGCCTACACTCGTCATCGAGTCACTTGCGGCGCTTGAACCATCCTTCCCCGCAGGCGAACCGCCGGCCCAGGCGGAGACCCCCGCCGAGCCGGTCACGCAGGCGGAGACCTCCGCCGAGCCGGTCACGCAGGCCGAAACCCCGCTGCCCGCCGAGCCGGGCGCGCAGGCCGGCGGCAGCGATCAGGCGCCCTTGGCGGGGGTGACTACGGTTCCGCTGCCCGGCGTGCCCGCGCCGGTGCCCGCGGGCACGACGCCGCAGGACGCGCCGACCGAGATCCTGCCCTTTGACCTCACCGTGCTGCATCCGCTGCCCGACGGCGCCATCCTCGACGGGCGCTACGTGGTGCGCGGGCTAATTCAGCACGCGCCAACCCTGAACCTCTACCGGACGCAGACGCGCGGCGGGCAGCGCTGCCCCAATTGCGGGGCACTGGCCGCGCCGGATGCGCGAATCTGCGCCCGCTGCCAGACGGCGTTGACCGGCGCCGCGCCTCTCGCCGCCTACGTCGTGGCCGAAGCCCAGAACCGCGAAGCCTTGCTGCCCGATCCCACCGTGATCGAGCGCGGCCTCCATCATCCCAACCTGATGCCGCTGGTCGACGAGTTCAGCTACGCGCCCTACGGCGCGGCCCGCTACTACACCGTTGCCGAAGCCCGCCAGGGTGTGCCATTGGCCCAACTGACGCTGCCGCAGCCGCCCAACCAGGTGGTCGAATGGGGGTTGCAACTGACGGAGGCGCTGCGCTATCTGCACGAACAGGGCGTGCTGAGTCCGGGCGCCACCACGGGCAATGTGCTGATCCAGGATAACGAGGCGGTGCTGGCAAACTTGCAGCAGGCCCGCCCGGCCAGTCCCGACCCGGTCGAACGGGGGCGCGAGTTTGCCGGCGACGTGACCGCACTGGCCGGGCTGCTGTACGAGACGCTGACCGGCCATTATGCGGCCGCCGTGGGCCGGGGACCGGTCTTGCCCGACTCGGCGCCGCCCGCGCTGGAAACAGCCTTCGCCCGCGCCTTGCGCCCCAGTGCGGATAGCCCGCCGCTCACCGCCGAGAGCTGGCACGGCCTGTTGCTCCAGGCTCGCGAGGCGCTGCATACCCCGGCGCCCAGCCTGCGCATCCGGTCGGGCCGTATCTCCGATGTGGGCCGCCATCGCCCCTTAAACGAAGACAGCCTGGCCGTGATCGAGTGCCAGGTGGTGCAGGAGTCGGTCAGCGCGGGCCTGGGCGTCTACGCCGTGGCCGACGGGATGGGCGGCCATGCCGGCGGCGAGGTCGCCAGCGCGCTGGCGATTGCCACGGTCACGGATGGGCTGTTGCGCCGCTTCATCGCCCCGCAGTTCAGCCCTAACAGCGCCGATCCGTCGAGCGAACAGATCACCGGCTGGCTCACCGACTCCGTGCAGACCGCCAATGGCCGCATCAACCTCGAACGCAACCAGCGTGGCACCGATATGGGCACGACACTGGTCGTGGCGCTGGTCACGGCGCACAAGCTCTATATCGCCAATGTCGGCGACAGCCGGGCGTATCTCTGGACGCCCGCCGGCGAGCACCCCGCCGCCTTGCGCCAGGTGAGCTTGGATCATTCGCTGGTCCAGCGCCTGGTGACGATGGGCCAGATCACGCCGGAGGAAGCCAAATACCACCCTTATCGCAACATGATCTACAAGTCGCTCGGTGAAAAGGCCCAGGTCGAAATCGACGTGTTTGTCGAGCCGGTCGTGCCCGGCCTGCGCTTGCTGCTCTGTTCGGACGGCCTGAGCGGCATGGTGCCCGACCCACAAATCGCCGAAATCCTCGCCGCGGAAGCCGACCCGCAGGCCGCCTGCGCCCGGCTGATCGCCGCGGCCAACGAAGGCGGCGGCACGGATAACATCACCGCCGTGACGGTGTATATTGAGGCGACCGGCGACGCGCGTAACATGGACGCGCCGCCGGCAATCTAACAGGCAGGGAACGGCCGCAGGCACAGATCAGGCACGAAATTGGGCTGCGCCACGCACGCACACATAACAAAGCTACGGGCCTCGCGTTTGTATTCACGAAGTGCGCCTGAGCGTGCCTGGCAGGCACGGGCCCCGCGCTAGAGTTGGACAGCAAACACGGCCCCCGCCCGGCCGCAGAAAGAGCGATATGGATCACCCTGACGATAAGCGCTCCGGCGAGCCTGATACCTATTTGCCGCAAGGCGGCGACGCGACCGGCCCGCAATCGCCCACGCACGTGACGCTAGGCGGCACGGATGCCGGCCCAGCCGGCGGCGCCAATCCGTCCGTCGGCACGCCCAGCACCCCTGGCCCTTTTGCCCCGCCTTCCGTGATCCACCGGGCCGGCGATGCCCATCCCGGCGAAGCTAACCCTGCCGCCGCGCTCACCCGGCCCGACGGCGAACCCGCGGTCGATACCGCCCAACTCCTGGCCGCCCGCGAAGCCGCGGAGGAAGCGATCAGCCGCGGCGAAGGCCGGGCCGTGCCTTATGAGGACGAAGGCGCCGGCCTGGCGCAAGGGCGCGAAAACCAGGGGGGCCGCAACATGGCTCCGGACGCCACGCCCGCCGACTACCTGGCCGCGCCGCACCCCTACGGGCCGCTGGCATCGGCCGGGGCGGGGCTGGAGGCGGAGACGGCGCGCGTAGAGGTGAAGGAAGAAGCCAACGCCGCCGCGGTCCAGCAGGCCGAGAGCATGTCGGGCGCCGATCCGGAGCGCAGCGATTACGAACGCCGCGAGTTCGGCCAGAGCCAGATGAACGAACTGCGCGATGACGTAATGGTCGGCGCGCCCACCGGGATGACTCCGCTGCCGGAACCGGCGGCGGATGTGACGGCGGCTTTCTCCACGGTGGACCAGGCGCGCGCCGCCATCCAGGCTCTGCGTGAGATCGGCATCCCGGCGGCGAGCATCTCGCTGGTGGCCCGCGACCTGGGCAGCCGGGGCGAGGCCGTCGCCACGGTCGATGAAGTCACGCCCGCGGGCGAGGGCAGTTTCCGCCGCTCGAATACGGCGTTGCCCAACGACGAAGACCTGCCGGTGACGGTGCAAACGCAGACGCCCGAAGCGCCCGCAGAGATCAGCCGCGGCGGCCTGGCCCGCGACGAGGGCGAGATCACCCGCATCCAGAGTCCCGCCGATCCCGATATCTACAGCGATTTTGCCGACTCCGACGCCGATTATCGTACTGCTGCCGGCGAGGGGTCGGCCCAAACCGGCGAGCCGGTGGCTGGGGTCGATGTGAACGCGAACCTGGCGGAACCTGATACCGCGGACACCGACCACGTGGATGCCGGGCGCGGCGCCGTCGCCGGGGGACTGTTCGGCGGCCTGACCGGGCTGTTGGTCGGCCTGGGCGCGCTGGCGATCCCCGGCCTGGGGCCGATCATCGCCGCCGGGCCGCTCGTGGGCGCCATTACCGGCATCCTGGCGGGCGGCGCCACCGGCGGCATTGTCGGCGCGCTGCTCGACGCCGGCGTGCCTCATGAGCACGCGACCGCGTTGGCCGGCCGGGTCGCCCAGGGCGCGGTGCTGGTGTCGGTGCAGACGGACACCGTGACTCATGACGCGGTCGTGCGGGTTTTCCAGACCCATGGCGCGGACGAGGTCCATTAAGCGGCCTCCGGCGCACCGGTGGGAAACCACCTGCTCGATTCTATTCGCCGCTCGGCACCGGTGACGGTGGCGCCGGCCTATCAGGACGCTGCCGTGGGATCGCGATCCACGCTGCGCCCCCAGGCCCCGCCCTCGCTTGTGAGGACGGGTGCAGGTTCTACTACAAGGAGGAATACCCCAAATGGCAACTGAAGCGTATTGTGTAAAGTGCCGGCAAAAGCGCGAGATGAAGGACCCCCAGGAAGTCACCATGCAGAATGGGCGGCCCGCCACCAAGGGCACCTGCCCGGTGTGTGGCACCTCAATGTTCCGCATCGGCTCGGGTGCGGCTGCGGCTGGCAGTAGCTCCAGCGGCGGCAGTAGCTCCGGCGGCAGTAGCTCCGGCGGCGGCAGTGGGGCGAAGGCGTCGAGCAGCAGCGGCAGCAAAAGTAGCGGCAGCAAAAGCAGCAGCAAAAGCAAGTAAGTTACCCCGGACTCCGGGGTCGAGCGGTAGTGCTACGCCCGGCCCCGATCCGGCCCCTCTCTCCTGCCGCCGCGAGCCTTGATCGCGCCCCGGCCTGCCCTATTCCCATCGTCCGCGCTCGCGGATCGGCCCGCACTTCCCGCCCCATACAACCGGCCCGCCTGGCCGCCTGCTATAACCGATCTGCGCCCGTCCTCGGCGCGGGCCGCTCGCTTTGCGGCGTTATGGTATAATGCGCGCGAAGGTAGATTCCGCGTACCCGCCTATACCCACACAGAGGAGCGATCATGGACGATAAGCAGTACCTCCGCCAACTGCTGGCCGAGATGGAATCGGCTGATGTGCTCACGATCTTCTTCCCGCTGTTACGCAAGGCGCTGGTGGTCGATACCCGGCGGAGCAGCACGCATGGCCCGACGGCGGTGCTGGTGCCCGTGGTCGCATCGAGCAGCGAGCGGGCGGGACTGATTCAGCGCGAGCGGCCGGAACTCGGTCCCGTGCAGGCGATCCTCAGCATCCCGTGGATCAAGTCGGTGGAGACATTTCGTGAAGGGGAAGTGTTCGAGCGCACTATCGCCTGCCTGGCCCGCGCGGGCGTGCCGGAAGCCGACGCCCGCCGGACCTGCCTGGCCGCGGTCGCCGAGCTACGAGCCGCGGAGTATGCGACGAAGGTGGCCCTCGTGCGCGGCGAGAATTGCGATACCGTCTGGCCCATCCCCTGAGCGGCGGCTAGCCACCGCCCACCGGCATTGTGTGTAGGGGCCGGTTGCAAACCGGCCCCGTCGCCCATCAGGATCGCTGGTTTGGACCGCGCCGCGCAGGTAACGGAAGGCTGGGCATGGACGAGATTCTAGTTTTCGGCGGCTCGGGCAGCCCGCAGCTTACGCGGAAGATCTGCAATTACCTCGGCATTGAGCCGGGCAAGAACGAGGTACTGCGCTTTTCCGAAGGCAACCTCTTCGTGCGTATCCTGGAGAATGTGCGCGGCCGCCCGGTCTATCTGGTCCAGTCGACGGCTTTTCCGGCCAACGACAACTTCATGGAACTCCTGTTCTGGATCGATGCCTTCAGGCGCGCCAGCGCCGAGTCGGTAACCGTGGTGATGCCCTACTTCAGCTACGCTAAGGGCGACAAGAAAGATGAACCGCGGGTCTCTATCCGGGCGCGGGTCTGCGCGGATGCGATCGAGGCGGCGGGCGCCGACCGCATCGTCACAATGGACCTCCATGCGCCGCAGATCCAGGGCTTCTTCCATATTCCCGTGGACGACCTCTACGCGCTGCCACGGCTGGGCGATGCCGTCAAGGCAAAAGGGTGGCCCAACCTGATCGTGGTATCGCCCGACGCCGGGTTTGCCAAAAAGGCGCGCGAATACGCATCCTACCTGGGTACGTCGCTAGCCATCGCCGACAAGGAGCGGGTGGCCCATGACGAGCAGGCCACCGTGCTCGAGATCATCGGCGATGTGCGGGGCAAAACCGCCCTGATCGTCGACGACTTCACCATCTCCGCGGGTACGCTGGCCGGCGTGGCGGACAAGTTGATCGCCCGCGGTGCGGACGCGGTCTACGCCGCGATCACGCACGCAGTGTTCGCGCCGGGGTCGATGGAGCGCCTGGATGCCAGCCCGATCCGCGCCTTGCTGATCTCCGATACCGTCGAAACGCAGCCCGTGACCAACTCGGCGAAAGTGGAGATGGTCTCGGTCGCCCCGCTGTTTGGTGAAGCCATCCGCCGCATCCACAACCACGAGAGCATCAGCGTCCTGTTTCCGGGGCGAACCGGATCGCCCTGAGCGGACCGAGTCCAGGCTCGGATACGTCGCCCTACTAACGGCTCCAGGAGAGGCCCGACGGAGCGTCCAGGCCGGCATCCTGGCTGGTGACCTGCTGCGGGCTGCCCGCGCGCAAGGTGCCGTTGTCCTCGCGCACGTCGATCACGAACATCTGGAAGCGGTCGTCCTTTTCGGCCAGGAACGCGACCTGCTTGCCGTCGGGCGAGAAGACCGGGGCGCGGGC
>JAICKM010000671.1 GCA_025927935.1 Chloroflexia bacterium
ACCATCGCCTATGTCAGCGGCACAGCCGTGTGGAATAACTCGCCGCAGTATGCGGCGCCGGGCGCGCAGCCCGCGCTGGCCCTCTGGATGGTCGGGGCGGACGGTGGCGGCGCACGCAAGATCCAGGACCTGTTGCCCCAACGGGGCGTGGATCTGACGCCGGGCGGCGACGATATGGATCTGCTGCAAGCCCTCACCAGCTATCAGGACCTGGCCTGGAGTCCCGACGGGCGGCAGGTCGCCTTCGTGTCGGCCCAGGACAACCAGGTGGATGTATATGCCGCGACAGTGGACGGCCAGGTAACGCGCCTGACCGACAGCGCGGACCTGAAGAAAAGCCCGCGCTGGTCGCCCGACAGCGCCATGGTGGCCGCGATGACGACGACCGGCTTCGGCACGGGCGCGGGTTGGGGCGATACCGGGCTGGTCGTCGCGCCGCGCACCGGCGGCCAGCCGGTGCAGGTGCTGCGCAAGCTCACGCTGACGAACGGCAAACCGGCGGCCTTTCTCGCCGATCTGCTCTGGACCGGGCCGGCCAGGGTGGTCGCCGCGTTGGAAGCCCTGCCGACCGAGGGCGTCGATGTGCTGGCGCTGGACACGGCCACAGGCAAAACGTCCGTGATCCTCGCCATGGACGAGGCGGTGGAACCGGGCATCTGGTGGAACCCGGCGCAGCGGGCGCTGGCGATTGCCGGCGCGCCCGGCTTCAGCGCCACCCCGACACCAGGCGCTCAGCAGGGCCTCTACGTCTGGCACGCCGATACACAGCAGATGGATCATCTGACGAGCGCGAAGGTTGGGCCGGCCATCATGGGCCGCGCCGAAACTCTGGCGTCCGTTGGCCCCGTTGCCTGGAGTCCCGCCGGACTGCGTCTGGCCTACAACGTGACGGCGCCCGCCGCCGAAGCGGGGCTGTACCTGTGGGATCCGCAGCAAGGTCCGGACGGCAGGCGCTTGCAAGCGCAGCCGGTCTACGCATTGGTCTGGTCGCCCGATGGGCAGCAGTTGGCCGCCGGCCCGGCGATCTATGGTCTCGACGGCAAGCCGCAAGCGAACCTGCCCGGCGTCGAACCCCGCCCGCTCGGCTGGGGGCCGGACGGCCTCTTCTTCTCGACGCGCGACAGCCGGTATGAGGGATCGGCGAGCACGCGGCTCTGGCGCTGGGACGGCACGCAAGCGCACCTGCTGGCCGCCGGGCTAGAGGATACGGACGGGACGGGCATGGTGGCGGGGCGCAAGTAAGCCCAGGCTTCGGTTGCCCGGCGGGCCGGTTTGCAACCGGCCCCTACAACGCAAAATCACGCCGGCCGGCTACCGGCTGGAACGACAGGCGCGATTGCTCGCGCCTGTCGCCTTTAGCGGATATGATCGATTTCCAGCGGTGGGACCGGGCGCGCCTGCGTGGTATCGCTGAGCACCTGCCCATCCTGGACGGTGATGATACGAGTAGCCTGCTGGGCCAGTTCGGGGTCGTGGGTGACGAAGATGACGAGCTTGCCCGCCCGGCTGAGCGCGTGGAGCAGGTCGAAGATGCGCGTGCCGGTGGCGCTGTCGAGGTTGCCGGTCGGTTCGTCGGCGATGAGGATCGGCGGGTTGTTGGCGAGGGCGCGGGCAATAGCCACGCGCTGCTGCTCGCCGCCGGAGAGTTCGCTGGGCAGATGGTGAGCGTGATCGGCCATGTCTACATGCTGGAGGAGGCGCAGCGCCTCGGCCGGCCGCCGCCCGCGATGGGACTGGAGAAAGTCCATCGGCAGCATCACGTTTTCAAGCGCGGTCAGCGTGGGCAGCAACTGGAAGAACTGGAAGACGATGCCCACGTTGGCGCCACGCCAGCGGGCCAGGGCGTTCTCGCTCAACCCGGCGATGCTCCGCCCGGCCACCAGCACATCCCCGGCGGTAGGTTTATCGATGCCGGTGATCATGTTCAGAATGGTGGACTTGCCGCTACCGGAGTGGCCGACAATGGCCGCGAATTCTCCGGCATAGAACGCGAGATCGACGCCACGCAAAGCCCGGAAGGTGCGCCGGCCCATGGGGTAGACTTTCGTGACCCGGCGCAGTTGGATCAAGGGCCGGGCGGCGGAGACGGTGGCGGTCATGGCGGTATTGTACCATGCGGGCGCGCCGGCCCGCTACCGCAGGCATAGAAGTTGCTAGCTCATCGGGGCTACGCTTAGACCCCTTACCAAAGGAGCAGCAGCCGATTATGAATTCAGCGTCTCGTTCCGGACCCGTGCTGGTCGCCGTTTTCGACACCCAAGATGACGCCGTGCGCGCGCTGGACGCCTTGCGCGAGGTCGGGGTCCAGCCGGAGCAGGTGTCGTTGATGATGAGCCAGGGGCAGGGCGCCGCCCCGGGCGAGGACGACCGCGGCGTAGATGTGGCGGGCGGCGCGGCCAGTGGCGCGACCATGGGCGGCATCCTGGGCGGGTTGGCCGGGTGGCTGATCGGCCTGGGCGCCCTGACCATCCCCGGTATCGGGCCGGTCCTCGGCGCGGGTATCCTGGGCAGCATCCTGACCGGGGCCGCCATTGGGGCCGCGGCGGGCGGGCTACTGGGCGGCCTGGCCGGCCTGGGCGTGCCGGAGGAAGACGCGCGGGGCTACGAAGCCCATGTGCGTGCAGGCCGGATCTTGCTGACCATCCATACCGCCGACGCCGGGACCGCGGGGCGCCTGCGCGATATTGCCGAGGCCAACGGCGCGTATGATGTGCGTATCTACGGCGGCCGGGCCGGGGCCCCCGCGCCCGACGTGCCGGTGGCCGCGCCGCAAAGCTCTAGGGCGGCCCCGGCGACCCCCGCGAGGAGCATGGGCGCTGCGTTGGACGCCACCGACCTGCCGCCGGTGGCGCCCGCCGGGTACACCGTGTCCAACACCGTGGACGACGGCGACGAGACGCCGGAACCGCCGCACGCCACCTGGACCGGCGAGGCGGTGGGCGGCGCGGCGGGGGCGATTGCCGGCGGCATCATCGGCGCGGTGGCCGGGGGGCCGGTCGGCGCGGCTATTGGCGCGGCGGTCGGCGGGGGCGCGGGATCGGGCGCCATGCATATGGCAACCGAACCAAACACTCAACCGACCGGCAGCGGGGTCGGCGCGGGCACCGGCGCGGTGGTCGGCGGCATCCTGGGCGCGCCGGGCGGCCCCGTGGGCATGGCCGTGGGGGCGGCCCTCGGCGCGGCGGTCGGCGGGGCGAGCGGGGAGATGGTGCAAGACGCCACCGAGGAGATTATCGAGGAACGGCAACTGATGCACGACGCCGAGACCCGCGACCGGCGTGCCCCAGCGACCGATCGCGGCGTGGCCCCAACGCCTCCGGCGACGCCAGCGGGCGTGCCGGGAGCGACCGAATCCGCCATCGCTGGCCTGACCGGACCCGCCGAAGACCTGAGCGGGCGCGCCGGGACGCCCGCGCCTCCCGCGGCGGATGCCCGTGACATGACCGGCCAGAGCAGCGCCACGCCCTACCGCGGGGCCGGCGAGGCCGCGCGTTCGGCGCAACCGGGCGAGATCCAGGTGCTGCCCGATACCCCCGGCGACCGCGGCATCGACTGGCCGGAAGAGGATATCCCTGGGGACCGCGGGCCGCAGGGCACGGATACCGAGTATCGTTCAGGGGGCGCGGGCGCCCGAGGAGAATAGAGCCATGACCAGCGATGACAGCGCGGATCAGCAGCGCCTGGCCCGCGAGAGCAACGAGAACGCCGTCGATCCCGGCGCCGCGCCGGGCGTAAGCGATGCCGGCAGCGCCGGGCACCTCATCGACACGAGCCTGGCCGGGGTGGGTACGGGCACGAGCATCGGGCCGAGCCGGGGCAACACCGGCCCCGGCACCGGCAGCGACGAGATGGAGGCGCATTACGGCGAGGAACCGCCCACCCGCCTGACCGAGATGGTGGGCGTCGGGCCGGAACGGCCAGGCGGCGACGAAGGCTCCCGGCGCCGCCCCGAAGAAAGCGCGATCCTAGCCCGCGAACGCCAGGCCGCGAACC
>JAICKM010000500.1 GCA_025927935.1 Chloroflexia bacterium
ACGGCCGCATCTGATTCACGTTGCTTCGCCCCGGCCGCCCCCCGCCCGATTTCCAGGCGTTCGCTAGTCATGCCGTCCTGTTTGCGGAGTTTGGGCGCGCTGTTGAACAGCCCCCACCCGCTGAGGCCGGCTAGACAAAGGAGGGACCACTATGCCAGGTACATCGATGACGCCCCTGGAATTGCCGCCTGCCGCGATACCCGGCCGGCTCCCAGGTCGCAGCACCCCGGCCGATGAACTGCGCTTCCTCTTACACGCCGCCGTGCTGGCGCTCTCGGATAGCTATGTGCCACCCTGGCGGTTTCAGATCAACGGGAATAGCGCCGATTTGTATGTTGATTTCGCCCGCACCTGGCGGGAGGCCGATCCGGCCGGGCGCGAAATGACGTGCGCGTGCGGTGCGGCGCTCAGCTATCTAGAGGTTGAGGCGCGTCGCCAGGGGCGCGGCATCGCCATCACGCCCTACCCGAATCCGGCCCAACCGGAGTTGCTGGCGCAGGTCTGGCTGGAACCGGCGGCGGTTTCCGACCGGAATGCTCCCCCGCCCGCGACCGCGGGGCGCGAACGACTCGTCTGGGCGGCCGGCGCCGGGCCGAAGCCGGGCGAGGCGCTGCGCGCGCTGGAAGAGGCAGTGGCGCGTTCCGCCGCCTGGCTCCACCTGGAGCAGCGCGCGGACCGGTGCGCCGCGGTGGCCGCGCTGATCGCCGAAAGTGACGAACATCATATGCGTGACCCGTTACGGCGGCGCGCGGGAACGGCGCACGGGGGGCCGGCCCGCTGGCGGTTGCCGGCGCAGCCGCCGGCCGGGCGGCTCGAACCGTTTGTGATCCATACCACCGCGGGCCAGCGGAGCGCCGCGGGGGTGGAACACGGCGCGGCGCTCCGGCCCCTGTTCGCTGTGCTGGGCACCGCCGGGGATAGCCGGCATGATTGGCTGCATGCCGGGCAAGCGCTGGGGAGGCTGCTGATGCAAGCCCGCCGGCACCGGATCCTGCCCGCTTTCCGCAACCAGTTGATCCGGGTGCCGGCCTTGCGGTCGCAGCTGGGCGAAGTGATCGAGCGCGAGGGGTTCCCGCAACTGGTGCTGGCGCTGTTGCCCGATTCTCCGACGCTGGGCGCACGCGGGTAGGCACCGGGAGAACCAGTACCCTAACGAGGGCGCCCCACCGGCAAGCACCGGTGGGGCGCCCTCTATTATGCCGTAATCGGCAAGGCCGGGCAGGCCGCGCGGAAGCGGGCGCGGGCTACCGTTTGGTGGTGGGGGCGGCCTCGGCGACGGGCACCAGCAGGACGGCTTGCGGGGCTTTGTTGACGACGCCCGCCGCCACGCTGCCCACCCACAAGGCGCCCAACCCGGTGCGGCCATGCCCGGCGATGACGATCAGGTCCGTCGCCGTTTGGGCCGCTTCGACCAGCATGCGCGTGGGGTCGCCGCGGCGCACTTCGGCGCGCGCCGGGATGCCTGCCGCCGCCAATTGCTCTACCGCAGCGGCCAGGTCCGTCTGGGCCTGCTCCTGCTCCGCGTCGAGCGTGGCGGCGGTTGCCGTGGGCGTCAGGCGGGAGCTGATCGCGTCGTCGCCGGTCAGGGTGCCGACGGTGGGCACGACACGCACCAGGCGAATGCCCGCGCCGCACGCGCGGGCCAGCGTGGCCGCCACGGGGAGCGCGCACGCGGCGGCGGGGGTGCCGTCCAGCGGCACCAGCAGTTGCCCGATCTGGGCGGGGGCGCGTTGCTGGGGGCGCACCAGCAGCACCGGGATGGTGGCGCGGCGGCCCACCTGCTGGCCCATGCTGCCCGCCACCACGCGCCGCACGTCGTTGGGGCCGTGCGTGCAGAAGGCGATCATATCGGCGCGCAGTTCCACCACATGCAGGGCGATGCTCGCGGCGACGTTCGGCTCCTGGTGGCTGTGGACATGGGTTTCCACGGCCAGGCCCGGCCCCAGGCGCGCGGCCACGTCCGCCAGGTAGGCTTCCGCCGCCGCCGCGGAGGTGAGATGGGGTTCGCCGTGGACGGCCTGGGGCGGGCGTTCCTCCACGACATGCAGCAGCCAGATCTGCGCGCCCAGATCGCGCGCCAGCAGCGTCACCATCGGCAGCACCGACTCGGCGAGGCGCGAGCCGTCCAGGGGCACCATGATGCGCCGGAAGTCCGCGGGCCGGCTCATAGACCACCTCCGACGAAGGTTGCATAGAGCAGATAGAGATTCAGGCCGACAATGATGGCGGCGACCCCCGCGGCCAGGAGCGTGGTGAACGGGCGGTTGACCAGGTTGCCCATCAGGTCGGGGCGGCGGGTGAACAGGACCAGCGGGATCAGCGCGAAGGGGATGCCGAAACTCAAGACGACCTGGCTGACGACCAGCGCCGAGGTGGGATCGACGCCGATCGCGATGACGATCAAGGCGGGCAGCATCGTCGCCAGGCGGCGGACCCAGACGGGGATCTTGCGGTGCAGATAGCCCTGCATGATCACCTGCCCGGCCATTGTGCCGACGCTGGACGAGGACAGCCCGGAGGCGAGCAGGGACACGGCGAAGATGGTGCCCGCCGCCGGGCCGAGCAGGGGTTGCAGTGTGCGATAGGCTTCCTCGATACTGCCGACCTGGGTCTGGCCGCTGCTGTAGAAGGTGGAGGCGGCCATAATCAGCATGGCCGCGTTGACCAGGCCGGCCAGGCCCATCGCGATGACCACGTCGAGTTGCTCGAAGCGGAAGAGGCGCGTGCGCTGCTTGTCGTCGCGGACAACAATGCGGTGCTGGGTCAGCGCCGAGTGCAGGAAGATGGCGTGGGGCATGACCGTGGCGCCCAGGATGCCGGCGGAGAGCACGATGCTGTCGGGGCCGGCGAACTGCGGGGTCACGGCGTGGAAGGCAATCGCGCCCCAGTCGGGCCGTTCGAGCAAGGTTTCGATCACGTAACAGGCGGCGATGATGGCGATCATGGTGGTGATCACCGCTTCGAGGGGGCGGAAGCCGCGCCGCTCCAGGCTGAGGATGATGAAGGTGGCGACGCCGGTGAGCAGGGCGGCGGGGAACAGGCCGGTGTGGAACAACAGGTCCAGGCCGATGGCCGCGCCCAGGAACTCGGCCAGGTCGGTCGCCATAGCGACGACCTCCGAGATGCCCCACATGGTCCAGACGACGGGCGTCGCGAACTCGGCCCGGCAGACTTCGGCCAGGTTGCAGCCGGTGGCGATGCCGAGTTTGGCCGAGAGCGCCTGGATGAGCATTGCCATCAGGTTGGCCGCGACAATGACCCAGAGCAACAGGTAGCCGTACTTGGCGCCGCCCTGGATGTTGGTGGCGAAGTTACCAGGATCGACGTAGGCGATAGAGGCAATAAAGGCCGGGCCGAGGAAGGGAAGCACGCGGGCGGGGCCGTGGCGCCGGCTCTGGCCCTGCAAGACGTCTTGCGCGGCGGAGATCGCGGCGGCATCGCGGTGACGCAGGGCATCGCCCGCCGGGCGCGAGGGTGGGCCGGCCTCCCGGCGCTCGCTCTCGGCGCGGACTTCGGGCGCGCTGTCGCCCGCTACCTTGCCTTCCATTTCCTCGCCCTCCGCTCATGCAGCAGGTCTGCCGCGACGGCGCGGCCCAGACAGGGGACTACAGCATGAGATATTCCACTGTGGATCAGGGCAAGTCCTTCGCCGGGCAAACCGGACGCCGTTGCGGGAGGGGACACACTACTAGCGCACCACCAAGGCGCTTCCAGCCCCTCATTGGGAGCAGAGCACGCTAAAGCCCAACGAGTACGGCGCGATTTATCGCGCAGCTACACACAAGAGGTGGCTAGAATCTTCACTGGTGGTGCCGATAAGCGGCAGGACTGGTTGCAAACCGGCCCTGCCGCTCACGATTCTGCGGCCACCTGGTGCCCCTGTTGATGGGGGCCTTACTGCTTGGCGGCGCTTTTCAGCAGAAAAACGGGGTGCCGCGGGATCTCGCGCTCAAAGTCTTCGATTGGCGAGTCGGGCGTCACATCAAAGTAGCCCCGGAGCATCGAAGGCGCCGCGGCCAGGCTTTGTTTCAGCATCGGCGCGGCCTCTTGCGGCGGTAGCTCGACCGAGGCGACGCGCTCCGTGCGGCGTCCGCGCGTGAGGGTGGCCTCGCCCGCCGCGCGCAGGTTGCGCACCCAGTTGACCTGCCCATAGGGCGAGATCACCCAGCGCTGCCCATTGTGTTCCTCCAGCCAAACGGGCGTCGTCCGCGGCTGCCCGCTTTTGCGCCCGCGCACCGTCAGCAGGCTCATACCTCCGATTTTGACACCCGCGCGCAGCAGGGTAGTGATCATGAAATTGGCGGGTCTGAGAAAGACGGGCGCTTGTACCTTCGTTGCCATGGTTTTGTGTCTTCCTTTCGTTGCCGGGCTATCCGGCGCACTGAAACGGTCCTCGGCTCAGCGGTTTGCCGGGCCGCTGCGCTTCTATGGCGTGGGGAAATTTCCAGGGGCCAGGCCCTGGACCAGCGTTTTTACGAACATGTGATCCGTCTGACGAAACAGTTGACCGCCGGTGAACTGGCGCACGAACTCGTACTGAAAGCACGGGCCGAGCAGCAGAATCGCCAGGGTCAGGGCGGGCACATCCGGCGCGATGCGCCCCAGTTGCTGTTCTTCTCTGATGTAGGCTGCGACCAGTTCAAAGAAGACATCCGGCCCGCCCTGGATTTGCTGGAGCAATTCGCGGTACTTGCCCAGCAGATCGGTATCGGCGAACAGGGCGGCACTGATGGGCAGAAGCTGCCGATAATAGCGCATGGCGGCCAGGGCGATCGCTTCCAGGTTCTCGCTGAGCGTACCGGTGCCCGCGGTATATGCCTGAAGCGTATCGAGGAAGGTAGGCAGGTGCTTTGCCAGGATAGCGAAGAAAACCTCCTCCTTGTGCTCAAAGTGCCTGTAGAGCGCGCCTTCGGACAACCCCGTCTGCCGCGCGATCTCCTTGGTCGTTACCCGCGCCAGCCCTTTCATCTGCACCAGATGTTCGGTGGCCTCCAAGATTTTCTGTCGTGTTTCTCCCGGCATAGTAGCTCCCTTGTGTATGTGAGTACTCACTCACATTATATGCGGAAACGTCCATGCTGTCAAGAGGCAAGGCGGTGTTCTCCTGTGTAGGCGCATAAGGACCAGCTACTGCTCAGGTTCAAGGTGAAGTATGCACAGGCTCGGCAGTCCGATCTGTGCTTGATATTGGGGAATCCGCCGCCATCGACGTGCCGGCGCTGAAGCGGGCGGAGAGTGGTTAGCCCGGCAAGGAGTCGATCAACGCGGAGCGGAACATGGGAACGGTTCGCCGCGTTGCGCTGTCGCGGCGCGGACATAGCCGGTTACCGCATCGCCCATTGCGCCATGAGTCGCTGACGATTTATCGAATCAATGAGTCTCAAATTCCACCGCGACCTTCGTATTCCAGAAGGC
>JAICKM010000734.1 GCA_025927935.1 Chloroflexia bacterium
ACGGTGCCGCCCGGACCCGCGACGCCCGCGCCGGCCAGGCCACGCGTGCCCGGCACCCCCGGCATGCCGTAGCCGTAGCCCGGCATCCAGCCCCAGGGATAATAGTAGGTGGGCATGGGCATCTGGCCCTGCACGCCTTCGAACTGGCGGGTATACTGCTGGTCCACGCCCATCGCGACGGCATAGGGCAGGAAGTCGCCGAAGCGCTGTGCCGCCTGGTTCACATCGCCGAAGCGTTGTAGATCGGCCAGGTAGCGCGCGAAGGCGCGCCAGCGGGCGGCTTGCTCCGCGCCCGCCGGGGTCTTGCGCGGCATCACCCCGGCCAGCACAAAGCCGAGCACGGCGGGGATGCCGAAGGCGAACGGGATAAACATCATCGCCGCGCTGTCCAGGCCGAGCATGGGCAGGCCGCAGAAGAGCAGCACCCCGACGACGGCGAAGCCCGCCGCCAGCGCCCGGTAGCCGCCGCGCACCGCCTCCGGGTTTTGCGGGAACAGGCCGGTCTCGACCATGGCCTCGTACATCTCGTTATAGATGCCGGGGAGCTTGGAATAGAACTCGTTTTTCAGGGCCGACAGCCGGACGGGGCTGCCATGCGCATCGAATAGGGCGGCCATGACTCGCCGCTCGTAGGCATAGCGGACTTCGCCGTTGAGGAAGGTGTACTGGAAGTCGCTGTGCTCGCCGCCGAAGAGGCCGCCGTCGGGCACGCGCACCTCCTCGATGCGCAGGTTGCCGCGCCGGCCCAGGTCGAGGATCGTGGCAATCACGTCACGCACGTCGGTCTTTTCGTCGAGCAGCGTGCCGACCAGTCCGGCAGGCAGGTCCGACGGCGGCTCGTTCAAATAGTCGGCGATAGGGCCTGTGACCGGATCGCGCCCGGCGGTGTACCAGCGCCAGATCCAGAATAGCGTGCCGCCGACCAGGGCCAGCAGGCCGATGCCCCCGGTGATCAGGATAGCCTGGCCCCGGCGCTGCTGCTCAGCCAGGGCTGCGGCGGCCTCATCGGCCACGCGCTTGTCGTCGGCGGCTTGCCAGGGGGCCGGGCTACCGGCGATGAGGCCGTGCGGCCACTGGATGCGCGCTTCGACATTTTCACCCGGCCCCAGCGGGTTGAAAGTGAAGACCGCCTGCTGCGGCGTCACCTGGAACTTGCCGCTGTCGGGCGGGTTGATTGCCACTTTCACCGCCGGATCGGTCAGGTTGACGTTCGGCGGCATCTGCACGGTGAGGCGCGGCTGATTGATCGAAGCGGTGCGGTCCGGCATGAACGGACTCCACCAGAGCTGATCGCCGCCCGTGTAGTAGCGCAGGCCGCCGGCCACGGTATACTTGATGATCATCGTCTTGCGCGCGGGCGCCGTGACCGGGTCGTAGAACCAGACGATGCGCTTGGCCGAGGGTTGGTCCTGCACCTGGTAGGTGCGCGGCGGGCCATACTTGCCGCTCGCCGTATCGACCGGCGTGTTGTCCAGGCGATAATCGCCCACGCCGTCTTCGCTGACCGTGATGTTGCTGAGGCCGGTCATGCGGCTGGTATCGATGTCGCGAAAGCTGCCGCGGAAGGTGCCCTGCTGGAAGAGGAACACCTGGCGCTCGGTCACGTTGAAGGTGCCGTCGGGCTGGATGGCAATCGTCACGTCGTCGCTATCCCAGGACTGGCGCAGGTTCGCTTGCTCCTGGGCGGCGCGGCGGCGGTCGTCGGCGGCTTGCCAGGGTGGCGCAGTGCCGGGGATCAGGCCATGGGGCCAGGTCAGTTGGGCCTCAAATTGATCGTTGGGATCCAGCGGGCCGCCGGCGGTGAAGACGGCTTGCTGCGGGCTGACCTGCACGCTGCCCGCATCGGCGGGGAAGATGACCGCGCTGGCCCCGGCGGCGGTCAGATCGATATTGGACGGCACCTGCACGGTCAGCCGGGCCTGGTTGATGCGCCCGGCGCTGCGGTCGGGCAGGAAGGGACTCCACCAGAGTTGATCGCCGCTATCGTAGTAGCGCAGGCCGCCGACCACGGTGTATTTGATGACTATGGTCTTGCGGGCCGGGGCGGTGACGGCGCCACTGTAAAACCAGATGATACGTTGCGAGCCGCCCTGATCGAGCACCTGGAAGGTGCGCGGCGGGCCGAGTTTGCCCTGGTTCAGGTCAATCGGCGTATTGTCGGCGCGGTACGCGCCTACGCCGTCTTCGCTGACGCTCACTTTGGTGAGACCGGTCAACCGGCTCTCGTCGATGTCGCGAAAGCCGCCGCGGAAGGTGCCCTGATCGAAGGAGAAGGCTTGCCGCTCGGTCACGTCGAACGTGCCGTCCGGGTTCACCGTGATGCCGACATCCACGCTGTCCCACGATTGGCGCTGCGTGGTCTGCGCCGCCGCAGGGGCGGGCGCGAGCATGGGCGCCAGCAGGGTGAGCAGCAACAGCAGCAACACCCCCAGGCGCGGCAGCCGGTGGTCCCCATGGGGGCCGGATCGTAATGCTGAAAAGTTCATGAGGCTCCCCTTCCAGGCGGCGCTTAACCGGCAGGCGGCGCGCTCGGTGCGCTGGGCGCGGGACCGGGGGCGGCGCCCGCCAGGAAGAATTCGGCCCCGCAGTAATCGCACTTCACCAGCCCCTTGCCGGCCAGGCTCAGCGGCGCCCCGCAGTTGGGGCATTTGCCGGTGTCGCGGATCTTGTTCGCCAGGAGGGTGGCGTCCTGCGAAATCAGCCGCCCGGCCTTCCAGTCCACATAGCCGGTGAAGAGGCCCTTGCCCACCAGGTCGTAGACGTACTTCTTGATCTGCTCGACCGTGGTGTTCATTTCGACGGCGAGATTGCCGATGCTGACCTGGCCCTGCGTCTGTACAGCGTTGAGCACATGCTTCTCTTTTTCCACTTCGGCATAGCTGCGTGTCTCGCTTTGCCCGGTGACGAGGAAGAAGACGCCGGCCCCGGCCAGGATGACACCCAGCAGGATGCCGCAGCCCGATACGAGGGCAATGCTGCCGCCGGTGAGCGTGTCTTTATTGGCGAAACCGTAGAGGGCCAAGACGCCGGCGATGGCGATGCCGAGGGCGATGAGCGCGCCGCCGATCAGTTTCCCTTGTCCAATCATAAAAGGTCGTGCCTCCTGGATCGTGTGTCCAATTCTTCGGTAATTCTGACCACCTTAATATACGGCGGGAATAGCCGGAAGTTACGACTTTCGCCCGCGTGCCTGGATCTAAACAAGCGTGGCGGTGGGGCGGCGCATACGGGTGCTAACTCTATCATATACGATACCCGTGTTCCCGGCAACGACCGCCACGCGCTGTGCGCGCTTCTAGATGGCGGCAGCACCTCTATTGTGCCATGTTTTGCCGGCTCCGGCGGTGACGGGATGGTAACAGCAGGTCCCGATCCGGCCACGGCGAATACGGTATAATAGGAAGTTGCTGTTTTCCGGAGGAGGCTGGCCCTTGAATATTCGTCGCCTGGCTCGCCCGGCGTCTGCGGTCGCGCCGCGGATGGCGCCGGCCACGGGAGCGGACGATGCGCCCGGCTATCGCCGGCTGGCGATCTTCGTCGCGCCGCTCGTGTTCACCGGCTTGATGATGACCACCGACACGCCCATCGC
>JAICKM010000858.1 GCA_025927935.1 Chloroflexia bacterium
GCCGTTTCGATGGCGCTGAAGAACGGGCTACCCGGCAGCACGTCGGTGAACGTGGCGCGGGCCGGGGTCTGCAGGGGCCAGCCTGCGGCGTTGACCACGATCTTCGCCAGTTGGCCGCGGGTGACGCCTGCACCGGGGCGGAAGGTGCCGTCGCTGTAGCCGGAGATGATGCCGGCATGGGCAGCGGCCTCGATGGCCGCGTAGAAGGGATGGGCGGCGGGTACATCGCTAAAGGTGGGCTGGGGCGGCGTGTAGGCCGGGAGATGGTAGGCGTTGGCGATGATCTTGACCATCTGGCCGCGGGTGGTGCCGGCGGCGGGGCGGAAGGTGCTGTCGCTGTAGCCGGAGAGGATGCCCGCGCAGTAGAGGTAGCGCACCGGCTCATAGTAATAGTCGGTGGAGAACACGTCGCTGAAGGTGATGCCGCAGCCGCCGGGCGTGGCCGTGGGAGCGGGTGGGGTGGCTGTGGGCGGCACGAAGCCGGGCAGGCCCCAGGCGTTGAGATAGCCGCCGGATAGCCAGTAGATGAAGCCGTTGGCGACGGCCACGCCCGACTGGGTGCCGCCGGGGTGCGTGGGATTCAGCGTGCGCAGCAGATTGCCGGTGTGCTCATCGCGGATGTCCAGGTCGCCTCCGTTGTTCAGGAAGATCAGGCCGTTAGCGATTGCCATGTTGCCGTAAGCGTCGCCGGATGAGGTGTCGGCCCGCCGGTCGGCGCCGGTCGCCGGATCGACGGCGTAGAGCCGCGCGCCGCCGCCCGCGATGAACAGTGTGCCGCCGTTGCCGTAGGTGGGATCATAGGCGGGCATAAACCCCACGCTGGTGCCGGTATCCCGGCTCCAGACCGGCCCGGCGTTGATGTTGCTCAGCAAGTAGGCGTAGAAGGTGCCGTTCTTGTGGTTGGCGCCGACCAGCGTGCGGCCCTGGCTGTCGTGGAAGATGATGGGCGTAGTGCCAAAGTCGAGATCCTGGTTCGTCTGGCCTTCCTGGTGCGCCTCGCGGACGGCCAGGCTTGTGGGGTCGAGCGAGACCATCGCGCGGGTGTACGGGCCGTTGTAGCCGGCATAATCCTCGCCGGTGGCGGCGACCAGCGTGCTGCCGTCAGGACTCAGCGCCGGGGAGTTCCAGACGCCGCCGCCTGCGCGTCCGCTGGGGACGATGGGCTGATTTGCCAGCACGCCGCCGGTGGTGAGGTCGAGCGCCTGGACCGCGCCCTGGACGGAGGGGTTATCGCAGTAGGACGCCACGCCGATATATGCGCGGCCGTTGGCGAGCAGCGGCGACGCCCAGGCGAAGGCGCTGGCCCCCGCGCCGAGGGCATGGCTCCAGCGTTGCGCGCCCGTCGCGGCATCCAACCCATAATAGGTGGCGTTGCCCCCGCCCGCCACGACGAGACTCCCCGCAATGGCGGGCGTGGCCCCGATGCCGACATGCCAGCAGGCGTTGCTGTAGCCTAGATCGGCGCTCCAGGCGAAAGCGCCGCTGACGGCGTCGAGCGCGAAGAAGTTGTCGCCGGACGGCACGCTGGTGCCCACATACACGCGCCCATTGGCGACGCTGGGCGCACTCGATGTCAGGCTGGCGCCGCTGCCTACATGGTATTCCCAGCGCTGCACCAGTTGATTGACGTTGGCGGCGCTGATGGTCGTCTCCGCCGGATTGTAATTCGTGCGCGCCGTATCATGGCCGTACATCGGCCAATCGCCGGCAGCCGTCGGGGCGCTCGCGGCGACCGGGAGCACGGGATTCGCCTGGGCGGCGCCGTTCATCAGGACCAGTGTGAGCACAAGCATGAGGGCGGGAACGCCGCGTGGCATCCGAAGTGGCATGGTCAGCCTCCTTGCGGCCTGCGGGATCAGCGAGATAGCTGCCTCACTTTGGAGGTTCGATATCCGGGCAGGGCAAATGACTTCTGGGCCTCCGCCTTGCGATGTAGCCGGGCATATGGCGAAGGTCATGGGCGGGAAACACTACTTAGCCGGACGTAATGAAACAGCGATTGGATCTACAATAACAACAACAAAGGATAAGCACCCGGTCTTGTCCTACCGGCATTATAACATAGCCATTTAGTATTATAACCGAGCAAACCGAGAAGGAGTGCTTCGAACATGAAAAAGCTACTTACTGCCGCGCTGTTGGGTCTGCTGGTGTTTGCCGCCGGCGCCCAGATGGCCGCCGCCGCCCCCGCCGGCACCTTGCAGGGCCGGGTTATTCGCTGGGATGGCACGCCCGTTGCCGGTGCGACTGTCGCCGCGTTGCTGGGTCCGCTGGAGACCGACAAGGAATTCACGCACACCACCACCGCCGCCGACGGCTCCTGGAGCTTGAGCGTGCCCGCCGGCACACCGTACTGGGTGCATGTGCGCACCCTCGGCACCTGGTGGGGCTACAGCTACGAGCCGCCTTTCACGCTGGCGGACGGCGAGACCGTGTCGCAGATCTACTTTGCCCTCGGTCCCCGCTCGGTGAAGGATGTGGTGCTGCCCGCGCCGGTCAGCAACGCCACGCCCGTCCCGCCGACGGTAACGCTGCCCACGGCCACGCCTGCCGCCCCGGCCACGGCCACCCCGGTGAGCCAGGTCTTGCCGGCCATCGGCGGCAATTCGGGCGGGCAGACGCCGGGTAAGGGCACGCCCGCTGCGCCGCAGACCCTGCCGACCACCGGCGCGACCACCGGCCTGGGCCTGCTATGGCTGCTGCTGGCCGGCGCGACCCTGCTGACCGGGGCCGGGCTGGGTATGCGCAAGCTGGCCGTGCGCAAGGCGCCGGTGCGCCGCTAGCCCTTAACGCCGAGCACAAAACGCCGATCCCCACGCGGGATCGGCGTTTTCATTTGCC
>JAICKM010000842.1 GCA_025927935.1 Chloroflexia bacterium
GAAGATCGCGTCGCGTTGGACCGTCAGGGCCTCGCGCATCAGATGCCGCCGCGGATCATGGCTCCAGGTCTGTGCGCTGGTGAGGATTGGACTGTGGATCAAGGCGGTGGGCACCCAGGTGGGGTTTACCAGCCAGGCGATGGGTCCGATATCCCAGATCTCCTTGGAGCGGGCGAAATGGTCGGCGTAGTAGGCCGAGTAGATGGCGTACAGATAATCACCGACCGGGCCACTGCCGGCTACGAAGCGTTCCATCTCCGCCTGGGTGGTGCGCAAATGCTCCGTCACGTTAATGCAGGGGATGTGCACCAGGGGTACCCCGCTATCGAAGATCACGTGCGCGGCCGCCAGATCCTGCGCCACATTGAACTCCGTCGCCTGGTGCCAGTACGAGGGGTTGCCTCCCAGCCAGACGACGACGATCTGCTCGATGATCTCCGGGGCCATGAGCAATGCCGAGGCGATGTTGGTGATCGCGCCGATGGCGACCACGTAGAGCGGATCTGCGCGTTGGGAGCGTGCCCGCACCACCAGGTCGGCCGCGGCCGGACTGGGCACCGGCTGGCCGGTGTCCCCTAACCAGCGGGTCGCGCCGCGGAACACAAGGCCCTCAGACCCACGCCCCAGCTGCTCCAGGACGCGCAGGATCTCGTCGTAGCTCTGCTCCATGCCGTCGGACGGCCCAGATGAGCGCTCATTATGGAACGGCGCGGCGTAGACCGCCTCCAGGGTGATGCGCTCGGGTGACAGGAGCGCGTAGACCAGCGCGAACTGATCGTCGATCTCATTGGCGGTGTCGGTGTCGAGTACCATCCGCACTGGGGCCGCCGGCGGCTCGAGCAACGCCAGGCGCCGGGCGGTCGGGAGTTGGGGAAAAGCCATCCGTGTTCCTCCTGCCTGATTCAAGTCCATTCGGCTCCAGCGCCCACCCCTGCCGTGCGGGTAGCGGCAGGGGTGGGCGTATTTTATGCGAAGATATAGGAGTTCGTGTACCTCTTCGGTATCACGCCCGCTGCCGGATCGCCTGACCAGCCTGCAGCAACGATGACCGGCCAAGAAGATACAGTTGCTTCCCGCCTGCCGCCCCTACCCTACCGAGATCCAACCCTGTACACTTTATTTAAAGTAGATTGACCGCTTAAGGACCCCTCGCCGACCTCAGTGAGTGCGCCGTTAGAACCGATGAGGGATCCGCATCCGGTCGATCCCGCCGCGCACGCGACTCAGCCCGGCGGTCCGTCCTGCTTGCGCGCCAGGTACAGGCAGGCGACGTAGCTCCGGACGATCTGCCCGCCGAAGCACGCATCGATCAGTTCAGCGATACCGTCGAGCAAGGACCGGCGGGTGCCCCCGTCGAGCACCAGGTGATCAGACGCGGTTTCGAGCAGGGCGGTGTACTCATGAGTGCTGTAGGCGGCCCGCCAGGGGTAGTGGCGCACGGCGACAGGGCCAAAGAGGCCGCTGGCTGCAAGGTGCTCCGCCTCCTCGTGGCGCAGATCGTCGGCGCGCGGCGGGGGTGTCCAATTGCGCGCCATGGGCGGGGCCCAGCGGTGGTAGATCTCCTGCACCGCCGTCGCGAAATCCTGCGGGCTGCCCGGCTCGCTGTCCTCGGCTTGGACCACCGCGTTCCTGACGAGCGCGATGCTCGCGCCCGGCTTGAGCGCGGCCGCGATCTTCGGCAGGGCCTGGGCAGGGTCGAGCCAGTGGAACGCCTGCGCCGCCACGGCCAGATCGAAGGCTTCCGGCGACCCCCGCCAGTCCTCGAAGGCGCCGACGTGCACTTCGCAACCGGGGTAGGGCGCGAGGTTACGGCGGGCGATCGCGGCGAGATTCGCGCCGAGTTCAACGCAGCTGACCCGGTAGCCGCGCCGGGCCAGGGGCACGCTCGCCTTGCCGGTGCCGCAACCAATCTCCAGCACCTGCCCGCCCGGCCCGCTGCCGGACAGCGCGGCGATATCGTCGAATAGCGCGTCAGGATACCCCGGACGCACCTGGTCGTAGAGCTGCGCCACGCGGTCGAACGTGGCGCGCCGCCCTTCCCTGTCCTGTTGCTGCATAGCTATACGCTCCGCAAGTACCCACATAGTGGGCGTCATTAACGCTTATCCTGTCCCTGCACCCACTACTGCCCGCGAGCCTTTAGGCTCACCATTGCACAAGATCTAGGTTCGGCTGTGCTGATCCTGTTGCGCGGTCTGCTTCGCGCACTCGCGTCGGCGTTCCCTTGACCAGAGAGCGGCCATTGGTGCGGCTGGCCACCGCTTTGGCCACCCACCGCCCCTACCTGGTCGCCTCCGGTGTGAGGTCCTCGGTCAGTGGCCGAAGGCCCTGCCCTGGTATTGGCGAACACGTCAACATGGCGAATCGGCGCGGACGTACGTCCGTCATTGTACGAATGGTGCAACCACCAGCGCCGGGACTCAACGGCCGGTCTTGCGGGAATTTCTCCATCTTCCTGCCATCATCAATGACCCGTTTCCAGACGGCCCATCCAGGCGGACAGCTCCGGCCAATGCTCGCCATAGAGATGCTCCAGGCAGCCGTCCAGGAAGCCCATGCCGAGGGGCCGCTCCTGCAGCCAGGGGATCGCCGCCGACTCGCGCAGCACCGGCTCAGGCAGGCGGGTTAGTAGCCCCTCCAGCCGCGCGAAGAACGCGCGCGACTCAGCGAGCACGTCCGCCAGGGGCCGGTCCTTGTTGGCCTCGTAGATCCAGTGGTTCTGGCGGTCCACCGGCCAGTCCGCGGGCCAAGGGTGGTGCGGCGTCTCCCCAGCCAGCAGCGCTTCCAGGTCGGCGAGTTCATAGAACCACCAGCCGTTCAGGTGGGCCGCCAGATCTTTGAAGGTCCACTCCCCCAGCGCGCCGGGCTGGAGCATGTGCTCGTCGCCCACTTGGGCCAGCAGC
>JAICKM010001092.1 GCA_025927935.1 Chloroflexia bacterium
GGCGACCGCTATGTGGTGCCGGTGAAGGCCGACTTCCGCAGCCAGATGAAGGGCATCGTCCACGACCAGTCGTCCAGCGGCGCCACGCTCTGGGTGGAACCAATGGCCGTGGTCGAGCTGGCGAACGACTGGCGCAAGCTACAACTGGACGAGCAAGAAGAGATCATGCGCATCCTGCGCGAACTGGCCCGCGAAGTGGCCGCCGAAGCCGGGCCGCTGACCACGATGGTGGTCATCCTGGCGCAGGTGGACCTGGCGCTGGCCTGCGCCAAGTACAGCGATGCCGTGGGCGGCGTCGAACCGGCGCTGGATGTCCCGTCCGAGGCCACCGCGCATGCCGGCGACGCCGGCAAGGACGGCGGCACCACGCCCACGCCGCGGCCCATCGCCGGGGGCGACGTGGAGCCGCGCGGCATCTTGCTGCGTAACGCTCGCCATCCCTTGCTCATCGGCAAGGTCGTGCCGATCAACGTCGAACTGGGCGACCGCTTCCGCGTGCTGGTCATCACCGGCCCGAACACCGGCGGCAAAACGGTGGCCCTGAAAACGGTCGGCCTGCTGACGCTCATGGCGATGTGCGGGATGCACATCCCCGCCGACAGCGGCTCGCGCCTGCTGGTGGTCGAGCGCATCTTCGCCGACATCGGCGATGAGCAGTCCATCGAGCAGAGCCTCAGCACCTTCTCGTCGCACATGTCGAACATTATCAACATCCTCAAGGAGTTGAACAACCGCAGCCTGGTACTGTTCGACGAGCTAGGCGCGGGCACCGACCCGCAGGAAGGCGCCGCCCTGGCCCGCGCGCTGATCGAGCACCTGCTGCATAGCGGCGCGCTGGCGATCTGCACCACGCACTACTCCGAGTTGAAGGCTTTCGCCTACTCCACGCCGGGCGTGGAGAACGCGTCGGTGGAGTTCGATGTCGAGACGCTGGCGCCCACCTACAAGCTGACCGTGGGCCTGCCGGGGCGGTCGAACGCGCTGGCAATCGCCACCCGCCTGGGCCTTTCGCGCGATCTGGTGGCCCAGGCCCAGCGCTTCCTCAACCCGGAAGACATCCACGTCGAGAATCTGCTGGAAGGCATCCGCCGCGAGCGTGAGCAAGCGGGCGAGGAGCGCGCCGCCACCGAGCACGCCCGTCGCGAGATGGAAGCTCGCCGCCGCGACCTGGAGCGCCAGTTGCGCGACATCGACCGGCTGAAGCAGGAGGCGCTGGTCGAAGCCCGCGCCCAGGCCGAGGACGAACTGGCCGAACTGCGCGACTTGATCCGCCGTGTGCGCATCGAGAGCGAATCGAACGCCCTGACCCGTGAGTGGGTGCAGCAACAGGCCCAGCGGCTGGAAAGCGCGCAAAAAGAGCTACGCACGCGCAACCGTCGTAAGGCCGCCGCGCCCGCGACCCCCGCGGCGCCTGCCTCCGCGCCCGTTGCGCCGCTGCGGCCCGGCGACCGAGTCTACGTGCCGTCATTCGACGCCGAGGGCGAGGTGCTGACCGCGCCCGATGCCGGCAACACGGCGGAAGTCCAGTTGGGCGCCTTCAAACTGCGCGTGAAAGTGGACGATATGGAGCGCGTGGGCCAGAGCGGCGACGGCTGGACCTGGCGCACC
>JAICKM010000292.1 GCA_025927935.1 Chloroflexia bacterium
CGCGCGACCTCTGGGTGCCCATCCCCGGCTTCGGCGAGAACCGCATCAACGCCGCCTACCAGTACGGGGAGACGAACAACGTGCCCGGCGGCGGCCCGGCCCTGGTCATGCAGACCGTGGAGCAGGACTTCGCTGTGCCGGTCCATTACTTCGCCCAGGTGGATTTTAACGGCTTCCGGCGCATCGTGGACGCGCTCGGCGGGGTGACGGTGGATGTGCAGCGCCCGCTGATCGACAACGAGTATCCCGCCGATTACGGCTATGCGTATCAGCGCGTCTATATCCCCGCCGGACTCCAGCACATGGACGGTAGGACGGCCCTGCAATATGTTCGCTCGCGCCACGCCGACAGCGACCTGGCCCGCAACGAGCGCCAGCAGGCGATGCTGATCGCCCTGCGCGAGCAGGGCACCCAGCTTAACATCCTGGGCAAACTGGACAAGGTGTTCACCGAGCTAAAAGGCGCCCTGCGCACGGACCTGTCGGTGACGCAGGTGGGGTCGCTGGTCAAGCTGGCCCAGAGCATCCCGCGCGACCAGGTGCGCCAGCTCTCGGTGGGCGCCGACATGGTCGCGCCCGGCAACATGGGTGGGGCCGATGTGCTGCTGCCGCAGTGGGATGTGATCCGGCCCGCCGTGCGCCAGCTTCTGGGCGATGCCGATCTCAGCAGCGAGAGCGCCGTCCTGTCGGTGCAGAACGGCACGGACACGCCGGGCCTAGCCCTGAGCACGGCGGAGCAGATGCGCGGCGCCGGGTTCACGGTGCCCGACAGCGCCGTCGGCAACCCACCTGACGGCGGCGGCGGGCGCTACCCGCAGACCTTGATCTACGACTACACCGGCGGCAAGAAACCGGCCAGCATCAGCCGTATCCTGGCCCTGCTCAAGCTGCCCACGGACCGCGTGCGCACGAGCGGCGGCACTCACCCCGCAGGCATCGACATCGAGATCGTGCTGGGCGAGGACGCCGCGAAGTAAGCACCCCTACGGTTCGGCGTGCTCGGCTTTCCGATCTTCAGCGGCCCCTGGCTGCCACGCTACGGCGGCCAGCGCCGTCACCTGCTCCAGGCTCAGAGCCTGGCCCGCGGCCCACGCTCGCTCGAACGCCGCATCGCCGAGCCGGGCGTGCGTGTCGGCAATAAGCTGGTCAAAGATGCGCCTGTCGAACTGGTCCATCTGGGCCTCCGCGACCTCCTGGCTGCGGGCGGTGGCCGCGCTCAGCAGTTGCGCCGCCGTTTCCGGTGGCCAGTGTGTGCCCATGGACTGCACCAGGCCCAGGAGGGTCATTGCGATGCCGAGCGGTTGACCGACTGTCCGAAACATCGCCAGGCATTCCCGGTACACCGCGATGGCCTCGATGTCATCCTGCTCATAGTGGGCCAGCAAGGCCAGGTTGCGCAACGCCCAACCGGTGTTGAAAGCATCGCCGATTTCTCGCGCCATCCGCAGGGATTCTTCACATAGCTCTCGTGCCCGCCGGTAGTCGCCCTCGGCGAGGGCCATAAACCCGAGGGTGTGTAGTTGGCCCGCTATGAGTCCCTTGAGCCCCAACTCTCGTGACAGCACCAGCACTTTATCGAGCACCCGCCTGGCTTCGGCATAATTCCCCTGGCTGCGCGCTAGATGCAGGAGCAGGCCGAGCGCCAAGACCATTGCCAGCTTGTCATCCTGCTCCCGTGCCAGGAGGATCGCATCTTCGATCAGTTGCCGGGCCGTGCGAAAATCATGAAGCCAGAGCGCAACCATCGCCAGAGCGCTCTGGCTCTGTGCCAGCCCCCATTGATCGCCGATCTCCTCGAAGATGTGCCGGCTCTCCTCGATATGCCGGGTGGCGCTGCTGTATGCGAGCGCGCCGTTGGAGCCCAATGCCTCACTGAGCCCGAGTTGCTGCAGACCGAACGCAAGTGCCCAGGGATCCCCCCGTTCGCGCAACACGGCGACGCCCTCTTCTCCGCGGGCACAGGCGAAGGCAATTTGGCTATTATCCGCCAGCCACACGCGCCCGAGGTTAATCAATGCGTAGCCAAGGTTCTCCCTGTCCCCGATTTCCCGTGCGAGGGTTACGCTCGCGTCGAGATGCGTCCGTGCTGTCTTCTCATTGAGCTGATAGAGGGCCATCACCCCCGCGCCCCACAAACAGGCGGCGCGGGCCGGGATGCGCGCGGCCGATTTTGCCAGCGCGGCTTCGAGTCGGTCCTGGCCTTCCGTCCAGTAGCCGTGGAAGAACCAGAACCAGAAGAGCGCCGCAGCCAGCCGCAACATTGTTTCGCCGCCATCGGGCTGCGCCTGACTCCAGGTGAGCGCCGTGCGCAGGTTTTCCTGTTCGGCGTCCAGTTGCGCCAGCCAAATCTCGCGCTCCGTGCTGCGCAAGTGCGGCACCGCCGCCTCGGCGAACGCTAAGAAGAACGCGGCGTGCCGGCGGCTGAATTCCTCCGTCTCGCCGCTCGCGGCCAACTGCTCGCGGGCGAACTCGTGGATGGTTTCGAGCATGACGAAGCGGGGCTCGCCTGTGCCGAGCGCTTCCCGGCGCAGCAGGTTCTTGTCGATCAGCGATCCGAGCGCGTCCAGCACATCGGGGCCGATGTCGCCCGCCGGGTTGCAGATCGTCTCGACAGCGGCCAGTGAGCGCCCACCCATAAAGACAGAGAGGCGGCGGAAGAGGCGCTGTTCCGGCTCCTGGAGGAGGTTGTAGCTCCAGGCGATGGTGGCGCGCAAGGTCTGCTGGCGCGCGGGCAGATCACGGGCGCCGCCAGTCAGCAGAACCAGCCGGCTCTGGAGGCGGCCCAGCAGCGCGTGCGGCGAGAGCAGCTTGACGCGGGCGGCGGCCAGTTCGATCGCCAGCGGCAGCCCATCCAGGTGGCGCACGATCTCCGCCACCGCCGGCGCGTTCTCATCGGTCAGTGTGAAGTCCGGGCGGGTGTCCCTTGCCCGCTCGACGAAGAGTCGCACCGCCGGGTTCTCCAGCAGTTCGGCGACCGGCGGCAGCACCGGCACGTTGGGCAGGTCCAGCGGCGGCACCGAGAACTCTTTCTCCCCGCGCAGCCGCAACGGTTCCCGGCTGGTCACCAGCAGCTTCAGCCCCGGCGCCGCGCCCAGCAACGCGGTCAGCAGCGGGGCCGCCTCAACGACCTGCTCGAAGTTGTCCAGCAGCAACAACAGGTGCTTGCCCGCCAGATCGCTCCGCAGCAACTGGGCCGGCGATTGGCCGGGCATCTCTTGCATGCCCAGCGTCTGCGCGATCTCGGATGCCACCAGCCCCGCCGCGGAGATCGGCGCGAGATTGACGAAGTAGACGCCATCCGGAAAGGCGGCGACCAGCCCGGTGACGACCTCGACGGCCAAGCGGGTCTTGCCGGTGCCGCCGGTGCCGGTGAGGGTGAGTAGGCGCACCTCGCGCTGCTGGATCAGCTCCCGGCACGCGGCCAGTTCGCTCTGCTGCCCAATCAGCGGGGTCAGGAAGGTGGGGAAGTTGTAGGCGGCTGTGGGTGCGGGCGCCACCGCAGTCTCGTCCCCACCGTTGCCGCGCCCGCTCGGCTCCGTCCCACTGCGCGCCCGTGCGATCCAGGCGGGTTGCTCGTCCGGCGGGATCGCCAGGTGCTGCGCCAGCAGGGCGGCCAGTTGCCGCGAGGGGCGCAGCCCGCCCCCCTCCAACTTGCGGATGGTGTCGACGGAACAGCCCACCTGCTCGGCCAGCGCCTCCTGGGTTAGATCCAGATCGCGCCGCCGCTGCTTCATCTGCCGGCCAAAGGGCACGTCGTCCATGGTGCTCACCCGGTATACCGCTTTTTGTCCAGCTATCTATGCTACTTCTTCGCCATCTTATCACTTCTGGCGGTGCGAGGGAAGTGCTCTAATGGGTTCAGCAACACTGAACCCGATAGCGAAGGAGACGCACAATGGAAGGTATGACCTCGCTGGTATTTGCGGCCCCCGCCGAAGACGGACGCGACGGCCACGCGGCACAGCGCCTCTACCACCGGGCGGTGCGCGCCGGATTCATGTACCGGCTCGCGGCGCGCTTGCGGCGAACGCCGTGCGGCCTGCGGGACCTGGCGGAGATCGAGCAAAGCGGCCGGGTGCGGGCGCGCCACGCGCTGGGGCTGCGCTCGGTGGAGATCGCGCGCATCGGGGGCAGCGAGGGACGCACCGGCGAGTTCGACGCCCGCTTCTATCCGCGCAACGAGCGCACCGCGTCCCGCTGGCAAAGCGTAGCGACCGCCCGCTACCGCGACCTGGCCCTGCCCCCGGTCGAACTGATCCTGGTCGAGGACACCTACTCCGTGCGCGACGGCCACCATCGCGTGTCGGTGGCCGTCGCGCGGGGCGAATGGTATATCGAGGCGCGGGTCACTCTCTGGGAGCTGTCGCCGCTACCGGCACCGGGCCTGCCCAGCCTCGTTACGGCTCCGCCTTGCCCTGATCCCGGCCTGCCCGCCGTGCCTTGCCCCAGCGCATGAGGTTGCTTGTCGCCAGACAAATGCCACTGATGAGCATTAAAACCAATAGACCACGCCAAATATCCCAAGAATTCCGGTTCGCCTCGTCAAAGGTGTGCCAGAGGATTATCAGGCTGATGATCAGATAGCCCGCCTGCCAAATCGCCCAGCCTACACCCTCGTCGTCGATTCGCCTTACCGGTTGCACTTTTGGCGCCGGGGCATACCGATTGAGCACGAAAGCCAGCACCAGCACGGCCAGGATTGCGCCGCCACCCACCAGAAGAATTTCTCCGGTCGATTTGAAGGCAAAAGTCGCTACGGTCAAGACGAGCATGGCGCCGATGTTCAGGACGATGCATCCCGCCATGATTTGGCGTTCCTCCGATGCCAGCCGGAGGGCACGCCGCGTGGATGGCGGCCGGCGGCCGGCGCCGTCGGCGGCGGGCGGCTGATCTACGGGCGGCATGACGATCTGCTCCTGCGCTGGGCGCGTCGAGTTCGGGCCGGGGACGCGCTGACGAGCGACGAGTACGCCGCGATAAATCGCACGGCTACGACGCAATGGTGACGGATGGCGCGCGGGACACCGCAACGGCGCGCAAAGCTAACTTTCGGCGCGGGGGGCGCGTTCGGCTTGCAGGGCCTGGCGCTCGTTCTCGAACATCATGCCGACCGAGCCGCCGGTGTGTACGCGCTGGATCGCTTCGCCGATCAGCGGCGCCACGCTCAGGACTTTGAATTTGTCGATCATCTTCTCCGGCGGGATGGGGATGGTGTCGGTGCAGACCAGTTCGTGGATGGGGCTGTTCGCCAGGAGATCGATGGCCGGGCCGCTGAGCACGGGGTGGACGCAGCAGGCGTAGACATCGGTGGCGCCATAGGCCAGGCAGGTGGTCGCGGCCAGGGTGATCGAGCCACCGGTATCCACCTCGTCGTCCACCAGGACCGCCTGGTGGCCTTGCACGTGGCCGATCAGGTTCAGGACCTCGGCGCGGTCGGCGTTGCCCACGCGGCGCTTCTCGACAATCGCCAGCGGAGCGCCGATCATCTCGGCGAAGTTGCGCGCCCGTTTGGCGTTGCCGATGTCGGTGGAGACGACGACCGGATTGGACAGGCGCTTTTCGCGGAAGTGGCGGGCCAGCAAATAGACGGCGGTTAGCTCGTCCACCGGGATATTGAAGAAGCCCTGGATCTGGCCCGCGTGCAGATCAATCGTGATGACCCGTTGCGCGCCGGCCACGGTCAGCATGTCGGCGATGAGGCGCGCGGTGATCGGCACGCGCGGCTGGTCCTTCTTGTCGGTGCGCCCGTAGGCGTAATAGGGCAGGACCGCCGTGATCCGCGCCGCCGACGCGCGCTTGACGGCGTCGATCATGATCAACAACTCCATGATCGACTGGTTCACCGGATGGCACGTCGGCTGGATGATGAACACGTCATTGGAGCGCACGCTCTCGTTTAGCTTGACGAAGATATTCTCGTTGCTAAAGGAAAACACCTCGGCAGCGCCCAGGGGGATGCCGAGGTGCGTCGCCACGGCGCGCGCCAGCGCCGGGTTGGCATTGCCGGTAAAGATGACCAGTTCTTCGTGCGTATCACACATGATGCTTACACAGTCTCCGGGGGAACGCCCGGCGGCAGGGTTCCGTCAGGAGTGCCGTCGGGGGTGTCTTCGAGGGCTTGCAGACCCGCCTGGGCGGCGGCCTGTTCGGCCTGTTGCTTGCTGCGCCCGACGCCCCGCCCCAGCATCCGCTCCTCGGCCCAGACTTCCACCGTGAATTCGAGGGCGTGATCGGGACCGCTGGTATCGACCAGACGGTACTGGGGGGCGCTTTTCGAGCGGGCCTGCACGGCGCGCTGCAACTGGCTTTTGTAATCGGCGGTGAGCACCGCCGCGACCTGGCTCTCGCTGGTCTCGTCCAGGAAGCGGCCCAGCACCGCTTCGACGGCCTCGATGCCGCCATCCAGGTAAAGGGCGCCCAGCAGGGCCTCCATGGCGCGGCCAATGATCGTGGGCCGTTCGCGCCCGCCCTGGGCCTCCTCGCCTTTGCTGAGGTACAGATAGCGGCCCAGGTCCACCTCCGCGCCCCAGGCGCTGAGCCGGCTGAGCCGGACCAGGGCGCCGCGCATGTTGGTCAGCTGGCCTTCCGGCTTGTCGGGGTGCCGCAGGTAGAGCCGCCGGGCGACCACGAAGCCGAGCACCGCATCGCCCAGAAACTCCAACCGCTCGTTCGACTCGACGGTCCCTTCGGCTACGTCGTGCAGATACGAGCGGTGGATCAGCGCGGCGCGCAGAAGATCGGGTTGCTGGAACTGATAGTGCAAGGCCGCTTCCAGCGGGGGCAGCGGCGCGCCGGGCGCGCCACCCAACCGCCCGGGGCCGCCCTCATGGGACGTGGAGTGCGGCGAAGTGGGGGCGTTGGGCGGGCCGGCGGGTTCGGGCATGGATCGTGTGTTGCCTCAGGCCGCTAATGCGGCGTTCAGATCGACGTGGGCCAATGTGGCGGTTCGCTCCATACCGGGCCAATCGATGGTGAGATGGTAGCGGTAGTGATTGTCGCCCAGGTCCTCTGTCTCGACCGTCGCCAGGTGCGACTTGACCAGGAAGCGGATCAGGGCGTCGGCCATCGCGTTTTGCTGCGGGTCGGCGTCGTCAAAGACGAGGGCCTGGTTGGACCCCCGATTGCCCGCCGCATAGCGCAGCCCGGCGACAAAGGACGGGAACAGGCGGCTGGCCGCTTCGGATTCCGTCTGCACATCGTGCGCCGCCTGCACCTGAGGCTGGTCGTCCGCGTCGATGGCCCGCGCGGTGAATTCGGCTTGCTTTTCCTCGATAGTGGCGAGCCGGTTATGGACAATGAAGTCCAGCAGTCGATGTACGTCACTCTCGGGCATGGTTAACGCTCCTTCAAATTACGAGCCGGGCGCCGCCGGAGACCGGGGGCACGAGGCTACTTTCATTGTATGGCCCGCTTCCGGGTTTGTCAAACCGGCGACACTGGCCCGGCGGGTGGTTGATCAACGTGCGAAGGCGCCGCCCCGTAACCTATCGCCCCGGCTCAGGACCATCCGATGCTGGTCTGGGGGCGCGGCTCCGTGGTATAATGCGCCGGGCGCGCCATGCGCCCGCGGCGCATACGGAGCACCAAGCGTGCCAGCAGAGGAGACCCGCAACTTTGGCTCAGCCGGCAGAGGCCCCGCACCCCAGCGGCCACGAGACCGTGGTCGTGCTCGATTTCGGATCGCAGACCAGCCAGCTTATTGTGCGCCGGGTGCGCGAGGCGGGCGTCTATTGCGAACTCCTGTCCTGGGATGCGCCCGCCACCCAGGTCGCCGCGCTAGCCCCGCGCGCCTTTATCCTGTCCGGCGGCCCGGCCAGCGTCTACGAGACGGACGCGCCCACGCTGCCGCCCTTCGTGCTCGACGCGGGCGTGCCGGTGCTGGGCATCTGCTACGGCATGCAGTTGCTGGCCCACGACCTGGGCGGGCAGGTGGCGCCGTCCACCCACCGCGAGTACGGCCCCGCCGGGGTCACGCAGACCCCGGTGGGCCGCGAGTCGCCGCTGCTGGCCGATCTGCCCGAGTCGTTCCCGGTCTGGATGAGCCACGGCGACCGCATCGAGGCGCCGCCGCCGGGCTTCGCGGTGCTGGGCACCAGCGCCAACGCGCCCTTCGCCGCGATGGGCCGCGAGGCGAGCGCGGGC
>JAICKM010001014.1 GCA_025927935.1 Chloroflexia bacterium
CGTTTACGCGGTCGATCCCGGCGATATGCGCACGCAGATGCACCAGGATGCCTTCCCCGGCGAGGACATCAGCGACCGCCCGCTGCCCGAAGAGAGCGTGCCCGGCCTGGTGCATGTGATCGAAGGCGACCTGCCGAGCGGACGCTACCAGGCGCACGCCCTCATAACGGAAGTGGTGCCCGCGTGAACCCTGCGCCTTCCGTACATGGCTTGCGTGTGGCCCTCACCGTGGCGGATTTCGACGCCGCCCTGCGGCTGTTCCGCGACGGGTTCGGTCTGCCGGTGGTCCAGCAGTGGACCGTGGGCGAGGGCCGGGGCATCGTCCTGGCCGCCGGGCCGGAGACCACCATCGAACTGCTGAACACCACAGAGGCCACGCGGGTAGACGGCATCGAAGCAGGCGGCCACCCTGCCGGGGCCGTGCGCCTGGCCTTCGCGGTCGCCGATGTGGCAAGCGTCGCCGGGGCGGTGCTGGCGGCTGGCGGGAAACCCGTCCACGCGGCGGTGCCCACGCCGTGGGGCGACTATAACCAGCGGCTGGCGACGCCCGACGGGTTGCACATCACGCTATACCAACCGGGCGCCGTCGAGCCGTCGCAGAACACCTGATCCATGACCAACATACTAGCGGACAAACCAATGACAACCCACAGGCTCCCTACCAAACACACGACTTTGCGCCGCCTGGATGGGTCGGCCATCCCCGGCTTCCACGCCCTGGACTTCGACCTGCCGCCGGAACTGGAGGCGGGCGTCCCGCCGGAGGCGCGCGGCCTGGCCCGCGACGAAGTGCGGCTGATGGTCTCCTACCGCGGCGACGACCGGGTGATCCACAGCCGGTTCCGTGACCTGGACCAGTTCCTGGGTCCCGGCGACGTGCTGGTAATCAACACCAGCGGCACGATGAACGCCGCGCTGGCGGCGACGCGGACAGACGGCACGGCGGTGGAGTTGCATCTCTCGACCCACCTGCCCGCCGATCTCTGGATCGTCGAGGTGCGCCGGCCCACCCCGGCGGGCACGCAGCCCTTCTACACGGCCACCGCCGGCGAGACGTTGCAGTTGCCCGCGGGCGCGACGGCCACCCTGCACACGCCTTACCTGGCCGACCGGACCGCGCCGGCGCCCGGCTCGACCCGGCTCTGGATCGCGACGCTGCAACTCCCCGGCCCGCTGGACGCCTATCTGGCCGAACACGGCTTCCCGATCCGCTACAGCTATGTGAAGGAAGGCTGGCCGGGGAGCTATTACCAGACGTGCTACGTCACGGAAGTCGGCAGCGCCGAGATGCCCTCGGCGGGCCGCGCCTTCACGCCCGAACTGCTCACGCGGCTGATCGCGCGGGGCGTGCAGATCGCGCCGCTGATTTTGCACACCGGCGTGGCGAGCCTGGAGGATCACGAGCCGCCCTACGAGGAATACTACCGCGTACCGCTCGAAACGGCCCGCCTGGTCAACACCGCGCGCACGGCGGGCAAGCGGATCATCGCCGTGGGCACGACGGTGGTGCGCGCGCTGGAGACGGTGACGGACGCCGAGGGCGTGACCCACCCCGGCGAAGGCTGGACCCGGCTGATCGTCACCCCGGCCCGCGGCATTCACGCCGTGACCGGCCTGCTGACCGGCCTGCACGAGCCCCGCGCCACGCACCTGGCGATGCTCGAAGCCCTGGCCGGCGTCGGGCATCTGGAAGTGACCTACGCGGCAGCCCTCCGCGCCGGCTACCTCTGGCACGAGTTCGGGGATTTGCATCTGATCTTGTGAGGGGTCAGTAAGACCCATCCGGGCCTTTCTCCGTTGCCTGATTGTCCTTCCCCTCATTTTGACTATCTACGGTTTGCAAGCGATCCGGTCGCCGCTGGCGCAAAACGTTGGATAGTTGAGCAACCGCAGGTACGGGACCGAGGAGCCGGCTGGTTCGGACTGCGACCGGCACCAGAGTAGCCAAGTCTGCGCACTCGCCAGATCGCGACTAAGCCGCACCGTCACGGGCGAGTGCGGCGCGATCTGCTGC
>JAICKM010000358.1 GCA_025927935.1 Chloroflexia bacterium
AAGCGGCCTTGCGGGACGCGGCAGCCGAGGTGCAGCGCCTGGATCTGTGGGACCGTCTGCCGGCCGGAGCCGAGTAAGCCGCCCCGGTCGGCGCCTACTCGTTGCGCAGCACGCGCGCCGCGGTGAAGCCCATCGCCTTGAGGATGCCCAGTTCGCGCCGCCGCTCAACCATCCCCAGGCCGACCGCGTTGGCGATGAGCACCGCCCCGGCCACCAGGGCCAGCCCGGCCACCCCGTTCACGAAGGCCAGCAGATTGACGAAACGCCGTTGTAGCGCATCGTTCACATCGGCCTGGCTGACGACGATGGCCTGCGGCAGGGCGGCGGCAATGCCCGGCTCCGCCTGGGCCAGGCGCGCGGTGGGCATCGTCGCAAGGAAGGTGGCGGGGGTATCCGGCCCGCCCAGGCGCACCGCTGTCGCCTGGCTCACCAGCACGTCGCCGGTCGGTTGCAGGGCGCCCGCCAGGATATTGCCGGCTGACGGCGCGGTGTAGAAGCCCGCGATCCGCAACGTGATCGGCGCTTGCCCTTCCACGGTGACCGCCAGGGTATCGCCGATGTGCAGCGACCAGGGCGCGGCCTGAAGCGCGGCGGGCAGCACGGCATCGCCGGGGGCGCCGGTCCATTGCCCGGCCCCAAGCTGGACATCCCAGGCGCCGTCCGCCGCGGTGCGCCCATCCAGGTAGCGCACGGGCGGCACGGGCGTACCGTTGCCGGTGCGGGCCGTCACGGCGACGCGCGTGCTGCTGTGGATCGTGTTCGCGCCCGCGCCGGCCAACTGCCGGGTCACAGCGTCGCTGTCTCGCTGGCGGGCAGAGATGGTCAGGGCGCTGCTATCGCTGGGGGCCTGACCGGAGGCCGCGCCGCTAAGGTGAAAGGCGTGGAGGATGGTTCCGGTGGCGAAGCCGATGGTGAAGACGCCCATGAACAGGGCGATAAGCGGGAAGGCCGCGCGCAGCGACTGGCGCTTGAGGTTCTGCCGGGCCAGGGTCAGCGTGGGCAGCCGGGGCGCGGGGATGCGCAGCAGCACAAGCAGCGTGCCGCCCAGCAGCAGCACCAGCACGATCAGCGCGGCAATGGCCGCGCCGATGATCTCCACGCCGTCCAGCGGCGACCCCATCACGACGCTGGCGACGGCGGTGAAGAGGGCGATCAGCACGACCAGCAGGGCGGCGCCGGCCAGCCGCGTGCCCCAGCCGCCGCGCGCCGGCAGGTTGCGCAACAGCACGGCGGGGCGCACCGAACTGGCCCGCACTATGGTGAAGAGACCGAAGATGACGGCGGTCAACATGCCGGTCAGCACACCCCCGGCGACGATGCGCCAGTCCACGCGCCAGGGCAGCAAGAACAGCCCCGACCCGGCCAGCAACTGCACCAGCCCGGCGGCCAGCGCGATGCCGGCCAGCGCCCCGATCCCCCCGCCGATCACGCCGAGCAGCGCCGTCTCCACGCCGAAGAGGGCCAGCAGATCGCGCCGCTGGTAGCCCAGCGTTTTGAGCGTGGCGATCTCCAGGCGGCGGCGGGCCAGGCTGACTTGCAGCGTGTTCGCCACGCCGATGCCGCCCACGATGAGGCCCAGGATGCCCGCGCCTTTGAGCATGAAGTCGAACACCGGCGCGGCGTTGCCGCCCATGCGCCGCGCCTGCTCGGCGGCGGAGATGACGGGTAGGCCGCCGGCCGCCAGTTGGGCGGGGACGGCGCCGCCGCCCGGCCAGGTCACGGCGGCGGCGTCGGCCACCAGCGTGGTATGCGCCAGTTGGCGGGCGGTGTCCAGGCTGTAGAGCACGGCGTCGCCCTGCGCGTCGGGCATTTCGTTTGCCACCCCGGCCACGGTCAGCGCGGGCGCGGAGCCGTCGGGGCTGCCGATGAGCGTGAAGTGGTCGCCGGGCTTCAGGCCCAGGCCGTCGGCCAGGTCGCGCGTGATGACGGCGTGCAGCGGCTGGGCAATAGCCGCGGCGAAGGTCTGCCCGGCGGGCGCGCGCAGGGGGATGCTGCCGACCAGCGGGAAGGTGGCTGGGTCCACGCCGCGCGGCGGGTGGGTGAGCAGGTAGACCGGGTTGCTGTTGCCCGGCTTCAGCATATACATGTCCTGGCGCGCGATCGGGCTATAGTTGCTGATCGTGCCGTCGGCGCGCAAGCGATCGAGCGTGGCGAGGTTGGCGGCGGTCAACGCGCCCGTTTCGCGCACGGACACCAGGCCGTCGCCGCCCGTCACCATGCGCGGGTCGCCCATCATGGCTCCACGGATCAGCCCGGCCAGCAGTTGCATGGCGACCAGCGACATGACGCCGAAGGCCACGCAGAGCAGGGCCAGGATCGTCCGCTGGCCGCCCCGCTGGAGCGCGCGCCCGGCATAGCGCAGGTAGAACTGGGCCGTCATCGTCCGCCCCCTGTGGCGGCCAGATCGGCAGCTAGCCCGGCAGGGACCGCGGGCGGATCGGTCAGCCTGCCGTCTACGATGTGCAGTTCGCGGTCCGCCCGCGCCGCGATGGCCGGGTCATGGGTCGCCATGATCAGGGTTACGCCCAGGCCGGCGCGCAGGCGGCTGAAGAGGTCGAGCACCTGCGCGCCGGTGGCGCTGTCGAGGTTGCCGGTCGGCTCGTCGGCCAGCAGCAGGGCCGGCTCCGTGACCAGGGCGCGGGCGATGGCGACACGCTGCTGTTCGCCGCCCGACAACTGGTGGGGCCGGTGCCCGCGCCGCGCGCCCAGGCCCACGTGCTCCAGCATCTCGCGCGCCCGCGCCGGCGCCTGGCGATGGCCCGCCCGCACGTAGAGCGGCACCTCGACGTTCTCCTGCGCCGTCAGCGAGGGGATCAGGTTGAACGATTGGAAGACGATGCCGATCTTCTGGTTGCGGATGCGGGCCAGGTCGCGCTCGTCCATGCCGGTGATATCCAAGCCGTCGATGCGGATGCGCCCGCCGCTGGGCGTGTCCAGCCCGGCCAGGATGCCCAGCAGGGTCGATTTGCCGGAACCGGACGGCCCGGTCAAGGCCACCCACTCGCCGGGTTGGATCTGCAATGAGACACCATTGAGGATATGCACCTGCTCCGTGCCCAGCGGCAGGACTCGCGTCAGGTCGGTCGCCTCGACGGCGAGCGTGCTCCCCGCGCGGCGCACCGGCGGCGCCCCGCTGTTACTTACTCCTGTCATTAAAAGCTCCTTGTCCGGGGAATTGGCTTGAACGGCCCATGCCGGGCAGGTGTGGCCGGGCCTCGCGCGGTGGGCGGTATAGTATTTGGCCTATCGTAACACGCTAGTGTTACGCGCGGGCCGGTTGTTATGTTACCGCGTGTTACGGCCTGCCCCGCATGCTAGCCTGGCCCGGCCCGTAGCTGTATCAGAAACTGGCATGATGTAACGATAAATTACAAAGGTATAGTGCGCGAGGGCACAGTAACTTGCGCGGATTTATTCCAATGCCATAATGGAGAGAATCGAGGCAGGTAGCCGCCCGCCCGGTTCTTCAAGGGGCGGGCCGGCACTACGAAGGCCGGATGCGGGAGGGTGTATATGAATCGGCTGTTTGGGGTGGTCATCGGCTGTAATTATGCGGGCGCGCCTCGCCAGGACTTACCGGCGTTGCAGGGCGCGGAGCGCGACGCGATCGGCATGGCGGGCTTGCTGACCACCCGGCCCATCGCGGACGGCACGCTGGGTGGCCTGACCCTGTTGCTGGGCGAGGCGGTGACGATCCCGCAGATCACCGAGTCGATCCAGCGGATGCAGGCGCAGCAGACCCCGGACGACACGCTGCTGGTCTATTTCGCGGGCCATGGCCGGCGCGATGCCGACGGGCTGCGCATCTGTGCCTGGGACGCCGATCTCGCGGCGCGGGAGTTGCTCGCGTTGCTGGAAGATCACAGCCTGCCGGCGGGGCTGGTCCTCGATTGCTGCCATGCGGGAGCGATTGGCGACCCGCAGGACTGAAGAACCAAGCCGGGCGGATTACTAATGCCCAGGAGGATGTATGATCCGGATTAACAATGTGCAGATTATCTGTGCCGCGCTTGCGGACCAGGCGGCGCATGAAGAAGCTGAGGGCGGTATTTTCACCGAGCAACTCCTGGCGGTGCTGACCGCGCCCACCGGGGCCGCGCTGCTGCGCTTGCCGCTGGATCTGGACGCCTGGCACAAAGCGCTCCCGGACAACCTGCTGGCGGCGGGCGTCGAGATCGTCGACTCGCGCGACGCCCTGGTCGGCAAACAGGCCGAGCGCGGTCAGGCTGTCCCTGCCGGATCGCCGGCGGCGGCGCCCCGGCAGCAAACGGCGCGCGCTTAAAGCGCACCCACCCGCGTTCCCACCTGTCCGGCATGCCGGCAATCTGCGGATGGTGGTATAATGCATCTACTGAGCAATGCCGCCACTCCCCCCTTTTCGCCACTTCATCTTAGCCGCCTTCAGCTTTGCTCGATCGCCACTTTGACCGGCTAACCGGGTTGCCCCGTTCGGCGTACACGCGCGGCGCGGGCGCGGCATGGTCGGGTCTTGCTTTCGTGTGCTTTCCTGAGATGCCAGGCGCGGCGTTAAATGAGTATGGCAAAGGAGGGATCGGCTATGAAATACTTTGTCACCGGAGCGACCGGCTTTATCGGCGGGCGGGTAGCGCGGCAATTGCGCGCCGCCGGACACGAGGTGGTCACCGTAGCCCGCAACCCGGCTAAGGCGAGCGACCTGACCGCGCTTGGCGTGGAGGTCCAGCCCGGCGACATCACCGACCGGGCCACGTTGCGCGGGCCGATGACCGGCGTGGACGGCGTGTTCCACATCGCCGGCTGGTATAAGATCGGGGCGCGCGATAAGTCGCCAGCGAAGCCGACCAACGTCGAGGGCACGCGCAATGTGCTGGAAACCATGCGCGACCTGGGCATCGCCAAAGGGGTCTACACCAGCACGGTGGCCGTCTTCGGCGATACCCACGGGGTGATGGCCGACGAGAGCTACCGCGCGGGCGGCCCCTGGTTGAGCGTGTACGACCACACCAAGTGGCAGGCCCATTATGAGGTGGCCGAGCCGCTGATCCAGGCCGGGCTGCCGCTGGTGATCGTCCAGCCGGGGCTGGCCTACGGGCCGGGCGATACCAGCCCGGTGCACGATGCTTTCGTCCGTTATCTGCAAGGCAAGCTACCTATGGCCCCGCCGCGCACGGCCTATTGCTGGGGCCATGTCGAGGACATTGCGCGGGGGCATATCCTGGCGATGGAGCAGGGCAGGCCGGGCGAAAGCTATATCATTGCCGGGCCGGCGCATACCTTCATCGAAGCCCTGGCGCTGGCCCAACAGATCACGGGCATTCCCGCGCCCCGGCAGCACCCACCCCCCGCCTTGCTCAAGGGAATGGCCGCCGTGATGGGTGTGGTAGGCAAGGTCGCGCCCCTGCCCCAGGAGTACACCGGCGAGGGGCTGCGCAGCATCGCGGGCGTGACCTACCTCGCCACGAACGCAAAGGCACGGCGCGAACTGGGCTACGCCCCGCGCGCCCTGGCCGACGGCCTGGCCGACACGCTGGCGGCGGAGATGGCCGCGCTGGGGATGCGATCTCCCAAGCAGGCGCAGCCCGCGCAGTAACGCGGTAGGGCTTTCTCCAACTTACTCCGGTGCCGGCGCGCAAGGGGCGCGCCGGCACTGGGTGGTTCTAATCAATCAGGTGGTGCAGTTTGGCGTATTGCAGCAGCATGATCGTCTTGCCGTCCATGATCTCGCCGGTGTCAATCATGCCCAGGGCGGCGTCGAGCGACAACTCCAGTAGCTCGATGTCTTCCCCTTCGACACCCCCGCCCGCGCTGGTTCGTGTGCCCGGTTCATAAGTTGCCACAAAAAAGGCCAACCGCTCCGTCACCGAGCCAGGACTCATAAAGACTTCAAAGATCCGGGTTGGCTCCGTGATGCGATAACCGGTTTCCTCCTCCGTTTCGCGTTTGATGGCTTCCTCGGCGTTGCCGGCGTCCAGCAACCCGGCGCACGCCTCGATCAGGAAACCGGGGTGCCCATTGACGTAGGCCGGCAAGCGGAACTGGCGCGTCAGGACGACGGTGCCCTGCGCCCGGTTGTAGAGCAGGATGGTCGCGCCGTTGCCGCGATCGTAGGTCTCGCGGATGTGCGTCTCCACGCGACCGTCCCGCCGCCGATAGTCGAATGTCGTCTTCTTCAACACGCCCCAATTCTTGGATAAGAGTTCCTCATGCTTGACGGTAATGGGCGTATCCATGTGCGCCGGTGCCTCCTATAGATGGGATCACGACTCAATCGCGGCGATATTCGGGGATGTCGGCCACTCGATAAAACACCGGGCGGCTTTGCTGCCGTGCGATGGACACCATCTCGTCGGCGCCCTGCGAAGGGCCGCCGATACGCAGCACTGCATCACAACGCTCAGCGAGGATGCGCGAGAGGGGATGCATGATCGCGGTGAAAATCGCATCGCCCGGCTGTTGGGAGCCGGCGCTCTCGATCAACGGCAACGCCAGCGCCTCGCCGGTGACGGGCACGTGCCCGCGCTGCCATACTTGCAATGCCGCCGCATTCATGGCCTGCATATTGACCGCGATGCGCGCGGGATCGTCGTTCGTCCCTGAACGATACGGTCCCGCCACCAGGACCAGCAGCGGGTGTATTGCGTTACTCATGAGAATGTCCTCCATCGCCCCTACGTGGGATCTAGTTATTATCGCTTGCATTCCTGTTGGCTATGCCGTATAATACCGATTATAACCGCATAGAACCGCAGAAGTCAAGAGGTAGATGATGGATAAAGACGATCAAAACCGCACAATACTCCTAACGGAGGAGCGCCGCGCCCGCATCTTAGCGAGTCTACGCCGCGATGGGCGCGTGGTGGCGGCGCAGTTAAGCCAGGAATATGGCGTCTCCGACGACACCGTACGCCGGGACCTGGATGCGTTGGCGGAACTGGGGCTGTTGCAGCGGGTGCATGGCGGCGCGCTACGTCCCGCGCCCGTGACGGAAGATTACGGCGCGCGGCAATCGCAGGGCGCTGGTGCGAAAGAATCGATTGCGCGGGCCACAGCGGGCCTGATCCACTCCGGGCAAGTGGTCATTCTCGATGGGGGCACCACGACGCTCGCCGTGGCTAAACACCTGGCGCCGGACCTGAAGGCGAAGGTGATCACGACCAG
>JAICKM010000821.1 GCA_025927935.1 Chloroflexia bacterium
CCGCGCCTGGGTACGGCGGCGGGCAGGCTCGTCCTTGACGGCCGTCCGTGGATGATGCGGGCCGCCGAATTCCATTACTTCCGTATTGCGCGCGACCGCTGGGCGCCGGATCTGGCGCGGCTGGCCGCGCTCGGCTTCAATGCCGTCAGCACCTACGTGCCCTGGATCTGGCATGAGCCGGAGCCGGGGCAATATGACTTCGCCGGGGCCACGGACCCGCGGCGCGACGTACTGGGCTTTGCTCGCGCCTGCCGGGCTGCTGAGTTGCCTTTGATCGTGCGTCCGGGGCCGTTTATCTATGCCGAGTACCAGGGCCTGGGCCACCCCCGCTGGCTAGAACAGGCCATCCCGCAGGCCCTGATGCGCGGGCCGCGCGGCAAGCCGGTCGGCGGCGCGTTCTGGGCAGCCTACAGCCTGGGCCACCCGGCGTATCGGACGGCGGTGGCCGGATGGTATCGCGCCGTGGCAGATGCCTTCGCCGGACTCTGGAACGACCCCATCCTGGCCTGGCAACTGGATAACGAAACCGGCTTCCTGTACGGCAACGGGCTGGGCAAATGGGACTGGAACGCCGACACCGTGGCCCGGTTCCGCGCCTGGCTGCGCGCCGAATACGGCACCGTGGCGCAGCTCAACGCCGCCTGGGGCGCGCGCTATCCCGATTTCGCCGCCATCATGCCCCCACGCGTGCCGTTCCAGCGCGGGCTGACCCAGGACTACCAGCGCTTCCTCGAAGCCTGGATCAACGACTACCTGACCTGGCTGCGCCACACGGCGCGGGACGCGGGCGTGCCGGTGCCCCTGAGCCACAACGACAGCGCGAACTTCATCCCGCCGATCAACCCGGCACGCAAAATCGCCACCGGGGTGGCCGAGCTACCGGGCTACGACCTCTACGTGAAGATGACCGGCGAGCGCCCGGCGACCGACTATCCCTGGGGCAGCGCCTGCGCCTCGGCCTATTTTCGCGCCATCACGCCGCCCGTGTTGCCGTTGCTGGCCTGGGAGCTAGGGGGCGGGTGGTTCGACCCGCGCACACGCCTCAGCGATGCCGCGCTGCTGAATAACCTGGTGGGCGCCCTGGCCCAGGGGCTACAGGGCTTCGCGCTCTACACGGCCCATGACGCCGTCGAGGCGGACGGCCACCCCTACACCTATCAGACGGTGCTGGACGCCGCCGGGCAGCCCGGGCCGCGCCACGCGATCATGGCCCGCCTGCTGGCGTTGCTGCAAACGCACGAAGCCGATCTGCTGGCGGCGGCGCCGCCCGGCCCGCCCGGTGACGCCGTCCGCTCCGACGCCAAGCCGATCCTGGGCTTTGCCTTCCACTATGCCGACTTTCGCTTCACGCCGGAGGATTTTTTGCCGCTCATCGGCCTGCAAGACCCGGCGCGCATCCTGGCCCTGGTGATGAGTCCGTTCGGCATCTACGCCGCCCTGCTGGTCGCGGGCTACGGCCCGTTGCTGCGGCTGATCAACCTGGAGACGGCCCAACCCGCAGATCTCGCCGCCTGCACAGCCGTCGTCATGCCTAACCGCGGCGTCCTAGCCCAGCCAACGCTGCAGATGCTGGATGGATACGTGGCAGCCGGCGGCCGGCTGCTCACCTGCGGGCGCACGCCGCGCCGCACGCTCACCGGCGCCCGGCTGCCGTCGCGCCGCCTCTACCCGGCGGCGGTGCAGCGGACGCGCTTCCTGGGCCGGCTGCCCGCCATGATCTACCTGGGCTGGGAGTGGATGGTCAAGTACCAACTGATCGAGCGGCCCCGCCTGCGCCGCCGGCACCCGACCAGTATGCACATCATCGATCTGGGCGAACCGTTGTACACGCTGTTCTATGCGCCGCAGTTCGGCGTGACGCTGCGCCGGGCCGGCGGCGCCACAGTGCGCGGCGACTATTTGCGGCAAACGTATCGGGTGCCGGACGGCGCGGAGCCGCAGCTATGGACGGATGGGGCCTGCGCCGGGTATACTAGCCGCAGGGGCGCGGGCAGCAGCACCATGATCGGCAGTATGCCGGGCGGCAGCTACTTCACGGCGGAGTACTACCGGTTGGGCGCCGCCACCCGGCGCGGCATCCGCGCCTTCTGGCAGGACACGCTGGCGCCGTTCGGTCTCGTGCCGCCCGTGGCGCAGAGCGACGACCTGGAGATCGAAGTAACGCACCGGCCGTTTCCGGGCGGCGGGCTGCTGTTTCTCATCAACCGCCTGCCGGAGCCGCAACGCGGCACGATCCGCTTCGGCCCCGCCGCCGGGATACACGGCGTGCCGGGCGTGATCTTCGCCGCCACGACGGGGTACGCCGCTGCCCGCGCCGCGGACGAACTCGACATTGACGTGCCGGGTAATGAGGTCCTGATCTTGCGCTGGACCGAGCCGGGCGCTTAGTGGTACGGGGCCGCGACGTTGCCGCGCGATGCCAAACGGCCCCACTGGAGGCGATTCATGGATGATATCCACGGCCTGATCGACAGGCAGACGGCGACCTGGCCCGAGACGGCCTTCCGCGAGTTCACCATGGAAGAAGCCCGCACGCTGGCGGGCGCGCCGCTCACTTTCACCACGTCGGTGCTGGGCATGGAGGCGATCAGCCACGTCATCGAGGACCACGCCGCCGGGTTGGGCCGCCCGGTCGAGGTTTTCGCCTGCTTCCAGAAGCTGTCGAACGCCCTGGCCCAGCGCACGCGGTACGAGACGATTCTCGCCGCCGGAAGCCACGTCTATCTCTACGGCGAACCCGATTGGCCCGCCTGGGACCACCCCAACCTGCACCTGGTGGCCGTCGAACCCGGCCACCCGCTGGCCGATGTCTGGCTGGTGGCCCTCTGCGACCCCCGCCACGTCTCCATGGCGCTGCTGGCCCGCGAGTTGCCCGACGGCGCCGGGCGCATCCGCCGCCAGGGCGACCTGATCGACCGGCGCTTCCAAGGCTTCAAGACCTACGACGGCAATCTCATCAACGACATGGTCGAAGGTCTGAAGCTTTACGCCGGGGCCGCCCGCCGCTAACTTAAGAATTGTGTAACTA
>JAICKM010000024.1 GCA_025927935.1 Chloroflexia bacterium
ACAATCGCCAGGCGGCGGTGGTCGTGAGACATGGTGCCGCCATAGGCTTCGTTCTTGTGCTCATACAGCACCCGCGACGGCCCGACGCCCTCGTGGCGGTAGATGCGGTAGCCCGTGGCGTCCGAGCCGTCGAACAACACGACCCCGCCGGCCAGGCCCTTCACCCAACCAATCGACAGGGGCGGCAGGCTCGTGTCCACGACCTCCGGCGCGCCGCCGGTAAACGGCAGCCGCACCAACCGGCCCGTCTCGCTGCCGCCCTCGTCGTCCAGGTAATAAACGGTCCGCCCGTCTTCGGCCAGCCAGGCGAGATCGGCCTGGACGCCGCTGGGCTTCGTGGTAAGCTGGGTATGCGTATCGACGGCCTGATCCCAGGCGTAGATCTGCGCGACACCGGAGCGGTCGGAGCCATACAATATGCGCTCGGGGGCCAGGCGCGCCCAATCGACAGCCCAGGTCTTCACGGCGGAGAAGCGCGCGGCCCAGGCCGGGCGGGGGCCGAGATCGGACGGAGCAGGCTCCCCGGTGGGCGGGACAGCGACAGGGTTCGTATCCATACAATCTCCTCCAGGAGTGGGATTGCGGCCGGGTGGAATCGCGGGTGCGGGCCGGGCACGGGTCGTTGGCCCCATTGTACCATAGACCACGGCAGTGGTATAGTGAGTCCTACGGATGAGCGTGCCCGGTCTGGGTGCGTGAGCGCGTGGACGGCGCGGGGCAGTCACAGCGGGCCGGGGGGCGGCGTTACCTACTACGGGCTTTCCTCGGTTGTTAGAGCGTGCGATCCGCTCGGCGGAACCCACCGGCCCTGCCGAACGTCAAGACTCCAGACGATCCGAGAGATCGCGCACAGATCAAGGAAGGATAGCCTTATGTTAAAATTACGCACAATGCGCGGCGGGGCGGCGGTATTGCTGCTGGCGCTCGCCGTGCTGACGGCCTGCGGCGGTGCTGCCGTCGAGCCAACAGCTACCGTGCCGCCCATCGTGGTACCCACTGAGGCGCCTACTGCTACGGCTGCGGCGCGGGACCTCGCCACGGCCACTCCGGCGCCGACCGAAGCGCCCACCCTGGCACCCACGGCGGCGCCCCCGACGAACACGCCGCTGCCGCCCCCATCCACGGTGACGCCGCGCCCGCCGACCGCCGTGCCGCCGACAGCGGTGCCGACCAGCAAGCCCAAGCCGACCCGCGTGCCCGTGCCCCCAACGCCCGCGCCGCCCACCCGCACGCCGGTGCCCACGACTCCGGTCGCCCCGGCGGGTACCCTGGCCGTCGGAACCTGGGGCGGGCAACACATCGCATTGGAAGTGACTAGTACAGGTGCGACGTATGATCTCGATTGCGCGCACGGCACCATCGACGGTCCGATTGCCCTGGATGCGGCGGGCCACTTTACGGCGCGCGGTACCTATGTGCAGGAGCACGGCGGCCCGACCCGCGCCGAGGAAACCCCCGACAGCCGATCCGTCACCTACACCGGCACGGTGCAAGGCGACCAGTTGAGCCTGGTGCTCACCGATGTAGCGAGCGGTACGGAACTGGGCAAGTTTACCCTGGGTCTGGGCGAGACCGGACGGGTCCTCAAGTGCCTGTAGTGGGGCGCATGGTGGGTCAGGCCGGTTGCAAACCGGCCCCTACAACTCGGCACTGGAGATGGGAGGGTCGCACATGGCAGGGCAGCGTCTCCTGGCAATCGATGGGGGCGGCGTGCGCGGGATCATCCCGCTGTGCCAGTTGGTGGAACTGGAGCGGGTGACGGGTGCGCTTACAAAGGAGACTTTCACGTTTGTCGCGGGCACATCGGTGGGAGCGATTATTGCGGGGGGCATCGCGGCGGGGATTCCCGCGACGGAACTACTGGATCGGTTCATCGCCATGGTGGGGGATGTCTTTACCCAGCGGCCGTGGAATCAGCTTGTCCGGCTTATCGCCGGCCATATGTATTCCACGCCGCACCTCAACAGCGTGCTGCGCACGGCGCTTGGTTCTGCCGAGGACTGGACCATGAACGATTCGCCGATCAACCTGCTGGTCACGGCTGTGCGCGTTACCGATGGGCGACCCTGGTATTTTGTCAAGGATAATCAGCGGAACCGGCGCCGGACCGGACAATTGAGTCTTGCGGATTGTGTCACGGCCTCGGCATCCGCGCCGACCTATTTCGCGCCCTGGACGATCCCCAAGGATCCCGTGCTGAACGCCGGGCACCACCCCATCGGCACGCTGGTCGATGGCGGGGTGAGCGTGACCGGCAACCCGGTCTACCAGGCGTGCGTGGAGGCGTTCGATTACACGGAAGGCTACAGGCCCGAGGAGACGATTGTCGTCTCGCTGGGCACCGGGTCCTTCCTGGATCGGCGCCCACCCACCTGGCTGGGCTCGTGGCTCTCGTGGCTGCTGGCCGAAATGCTGCGCTCGCCAAGCGAGCAGCAAACCGACATCGTGTGCCGCCACTTTCCGCAGACGCCCTGCTACCGGATCAATCCGCAATTGCCCGAAGATATCCCGTTGGACAAGACGGCGCAGCTTGACCTGTTACGCGATCTCGGCACGCAATTTGCCGCCAAGGTGGACTGGGCGGCGATCCTGGCCGGCGGTCCCAGCCCCTACGCCTGTCAGCGGCCCGGCAGCCGGTGAGCGCAGGACCCCCGCGACGATCATTCCACCCCGGCGCTCTGGCCCACTAACGAAGCAACAGCACATCGCACGGGGCGTGGTCGAGGACGAAGCGGGCGACGTGGCCCACGCTGGGCGGGCCGCTGGCCGGGCGCGGGCCGCCCTGGTAGCGGGCGCCCACCACCAGCAGATCGCTCCCGACCTCGGCGGCGGCGCGGATGATCTCCTGTTCGGGCCGGCCACGGGCCAGGCGCGTATCTACCGTGGCGCCGGGCCGCCCGGCGAGCAGATGGGCACGCGCCTCAGCGATCACCTCCTGGGCCGTCTGGTCCTCGACTGTCTGCATCTGGGCCAGGCGGTCGGGCGGCAAGCGCCCGCGGAAGAGCGCCTGGCGCATGTAGCCGAGTTCCTCGGCGGGGCGCGTGTCGATCACGTAGAACAGCAGGAAGCGCCAGGCGGGACCCGGCAGGCGGCGCAAGGCGCGGTCGAGAAATTCCTCCGTGTCCAGCCCGCTCAGGCAGAGCAGGGCCAGTTCCGTTTCCCCGGTCATGGGGCAGCCTCCTTTCCGGCGGCGAACCGGCTCAGCGCACAGCCAGCCAGATGGTGAGCGCGCCGATCAGTAACAACAGCGGCGTCACAGTAATACCCAGGCGGAAGTAGTCCCACGACGAGACCTCCAGCCCCTTGCGCCGCAAGATCAACAGCCAGAGCATGGTTGCCAGCGAGCCGACGGTGGTAATGTTGGGACCCAGATCGGCGCCCAGGATGCCGGCGTAGACCAGAGCGTCGCGCACGGGACCCGGCGGGCCGCCCGTGCCGATGGCCGAGACCAACACGAGGGCCATGGGCACATTGTTGATCATATTCGCGCCGATGGCCGTGCCCACGGCGGTGAGGGCGGTCGCCACGGCGGGGTTGCCGCCGGCCAGGGCCAGCAGGCTATGGCCGGACGCCGTGGTCAGGCCCAGGTTTTCGATGCCGCGCACGACGATCAGCATCCCGGCGATGAAGCCGAAGATGGGCCAGGCAATCTCGCGCGCCCAGTGGCGCGGCGTCCACTGCCCGTAAAGCCGGGCGCCCGCCAGCAGCAGGGCGGCCCCGCCCAACGCCACCAGCGACAGCGGCCACTGTTCCCACCCGGCCACCACATAGGCTGCGCCGATCACGGCCAGCGTCGCCAGGCTGAAGCGCAGCAGATCGGGATGCCCCGGAGGCGCGTCTTCGAGGTGACGCGGATCAAAGGACCCGCTAATGGCGCGCCGGAAGATGATCAGGAACAGCCCGATATTCGCCAGGATGACCAGCACGGCGGCGGGCAGTAAATGGCCGAGATACGTGCCCAGGTCGCGCGGGAAGGCTTGTAGCACGATGATGTTGATCGGGTTGCTGACCGGCAGGACGAACGAGGCGGTGTCGGCGATAAAAGTGCAGGCGAACATGTAGGGCAGGGCGGGCAGGCGCAGGCGCGTAACGAGCGTGTAGACCAGCGGCGTGAGGATCAGGGCGGTGGCATCGTTGGAGAGGAACACGGTGATCAGCACGCCGACCAGGAACACATTGATAAACAGGCGGCGCGCGCTGCCCCGCGCCGTGCGCGCCGCGATCCCGGCCAGCCAGCCGAAGACACCCGCGCTGTCGGCCAGGGCGGCAATCGCCATCAGGCCCAGGAAGAAGCCGAAGACGTTGAGGTTGGCGACGAGCAGAGCGCCCGTCTCACCCAACGAGACCAGGCCGAGCAGCAGCATGGCCGCGGCCCCGCCGAGCGCGGCCCAGGCTTCGGACAGGCCGCGGGGCCGGGCCATGATAAGCACCAGCGTGACCACGAAGATGATCACGCCGGCGATGAAGGCCGCAGTCATGGGCACTTCCGGCGGTTAGCGCCTGGCGATGTCGTAGGGAATGCCGGAGACGGCCTCTTCATAGCGGGCCAGGACAAACAACAGGGACGAGCAGCGGTTGAGATAGCGGAGCACCTGCCCGGCGGGCATTACCCCGGTGCTGCTCAGGTGAACCGTCGACCGCTCGGCGCGGCGCACCACGGTCCTCGCCACGTCGAGCGCCGCGGAGCCGGCGCTGGCCCCCGGCAGGATAAACTGGCGGGGCATCTCGACTTCGTCTTCCAGCCCGGCGATGGTCGTCTCCAGCCAGGTCACCTGCTCGGCGGTGATGCGGTAGGGCAGCTTACCCACCTGGGCGGGCGGCGAGGCGATCTCGGCCATCATCAGGTAGAGATCGTGCTGCACCTGGCGGATAATCTCTTTCACGCGGGGCTGCTGGGCCAGCGCGCGCGCCAGGCCGAGCGCGCTGCTGGCCTCGTCAAGTTCGCCGTAGCTCTGCACGCGCAGATCGTATTTCGGCACCCGGTCCGGGCCGAGCAGATCGGTATAGCCCTCGTCGCCGGAGCCAAGTTTCGGCCCCAGGCGGGCGCGTTTCTCCCGAGCGCCGGTATCGTCGCTCACAGTATATGCCTCCCTGCCAAAGTATACTCCCCGGCTCGCATTTTCCGTGCCCCCCAAAGTACCATGCAAGCAGGGCACTGTCAAGGCCGGCAGCAGAAAGGTATTCCCGGCGCCGCGGAGTGGGAGGCCGCGCGCCGCGGCGCGGCCCCTGCCGGCTTAGCGCGCCGGCAGCGCGGTCCGCGCCCCTTCGGTCAAGTCCGAGGTGCAGTACGGGCAGCGCGTGGCCTTCAACGGCACGTCGGAGATGCAATACGGGCAGACTTTCGTCGTGACCTCGGGCGTCGAAATCTTGGTTTGCGGCGTGAGCCGCGTGAGCGCGCGCACGATAAAGTAGATCACCACCCCGATGATCAGGAAGGTAATCACGGCGTTGATGAACAGTCCGTAGTTGATCGTCGCGGCACCCGCAGCCTTGGCCGCGGCTACACTGGGGTAGGATGTGCCGGAGAGATTAATGAACAAGCTGGAGAAATCGACCCCGCCGAGCAACAGGCCAATGGGCGGCATAATGATGTCGTTGACCAACGACGTGACGACCGCCCCAAAGGCGGCACCGATGATGACCGCTGTCGCCAGGTCGACGACATTGCCCTGCATCAAGAATTCGCGTAGCGATTTTGGCTTCTCACCCTCAGCTTCAGCCATAATAGACCTCCTTGATAATCTCGTGTGTGACCGGGCCGGTTTGAAACCGGCTCCTTCAGAATTGTAGTGGCCCGACCGGACGCGCGTCCCTGGCGGGAAGGCACGTCCGATCAAGCGGTTGTACTCTTATTGGGCGGACAACTGGGCCGCCTCGCGGATCCAGTCCTCGACCTGGGCTACCGTGGGCGCATGATGGGTGATATGTTTCTCGTCATTGGTGGCCTTGAGCTTGGTCTGGAGGTTGGCGGCCACGCGATGTTGTAGTTCCTTGCACGAATCGACGCCGCATTCCTCAAGCAGGTTCGCCATCTCGGTGCCCACACCTTTGAGACGCATCAGGTCGGCCCGGTTCACCCATTCGGTCAGCTCCGAGGGGCTGACGCCAAGCTGTTTCGCCAGCGCGCTGCGCTGCGGCGGGGTCGCGGTCTGCGCCAGCAGATCTTCAACGGTCGCAATGTTAGCCTCGCCCATTTTCGCCTGCATCTCCGCGCTTAGTCCTTTGATTTCCGCGATTTTATGTGCCATCGCTCAGATTCCTTTCTCTACCGTACGGTATGGTGTGTCATCCGGCCAGGTAGGGTGGTGGTTGTTCTGCCTGACCGGTCCACGAACGGGCCGCGAACGGCTATTCCAACGGCTTTCCGAACATGCCCCCGATGCCGCCCAGGGCTTGCTCGGCCTGCTGGGCAATGTTCGCCCCGCCCGCCCCGCCAAGCAGGCCGTCGATCTGGCCGGCGAGCGGAGCCGGAAGCCGGCTCTTTAAATAGTTGACGACGGTATCCACGGCCTGCTGCGCCTGGTCGTGGGTAATACCGGTGCGGTCCGTAATCTGGTTGATCAATTGGTCCATGATGCTAGTCGCCTTTCCGCTGCGAACGGGGCAGTCGCCTGCCCACCATGTGTAAGTCGATCCCGCATGATAGGACGGCGGGATCTCGACAAAGTCACATCCCGATTCGCCGCCTCTTCACGGTGGCGCGCAGCGCATGAAAGCACGGCGGCGGGGCAGAACTCTGCGTGGGGAACTATATGTGTAGACACAGACGGATAGCCGGGGCGGTTTCCAACCGACTCCTACATGCAATAGTATAGTGGCCGCTTTTTAGCTGCATTCCAGTCGGCGGCACAGATAAGAGAGGGGACAACGTGGCATGGACGTGGGAACGAGAGTAGCAACCTCATCTGTCACCTGATCGCCCACATTATATCATATCGTGTCAAGAGAGATGACCGACATCCAGTCACCGCGTGATCCGTTTAGCTCCCACACCGGCCCGCCCTGCGCTCCGCGTGCCCGCCCAGCGCGCGTCTGCCTGGATGGCCGGCGGGCAGTTGCAATGGGCGGGCTAATGATGTACAATACCCGCCGTGACAGCTACGACCCCAACCGCAGACGCGCCGGACGCCGCGCCGATCTATGTCCTGGTCAACTTCCCGCTGGATGACACCGAGCGGCACCTGATCGAGGGGGTCAGCCCCCGTGTGCGGCTCGATATGAGCATGGAACCGGACTCGCCCGGTGCGGTCGCGCCACGCGAGTCCGCGCGCCCGGCGCCGGACTGGCGGCGGCTGGACGACGCGAAATTGCATCCGCTGCTGGCGCGCGCCGAAGTGCTGCTCACCTTCCGCTTCCCCGTGGAATGGCTACTGCTGGCGCCCCACCTGCAATGGATCCAGCTTACCAGCGCCGGGGTGGACCACATGATCGGCGCCGGGCTGTTCGACCGGCGGCCCGATGTGCGGGTCACGACGGCCAGCGGCATCCACGCCATCCCGATCTCGGAGCAAGTCATCGGCTATATTCTGACCTTCAGCCGAGGCTTTGTGCGCGCCGGGCGCGCACAACGCGAAGCACGCTGGGACCGCTACACGCCGGAGGAAGCGGCGGGCAAGACGCTGGGCATCGTGGGCTATGGCCCTATCGCCCAGCGCACGGCCACCATAGCCCACGCGCTGGGTATGCGCGTCGTGGTGTTGCGCCACACGTCCCAGGCGCAGACCGAACCGCCGATTGATCGCTTCTACACACCGGACCAATTGCACACGATGCTTGGCGAAAGCGATTTTGTGCTGCTGGCGGCGCCGCTCACGCCGGAGACCCGCGGCCTGATCAACGCCGCCGCGCTGGAAGCCATGCGCCCCACCGCCGTGCTGATCAACATCGCACGCGGAGGCTTGGTCGACGAGCCGGCGCTGATCGCCGCGCTACAAACGGGCCAGATCGCCGGAGCCGCGCTGGACGTGTTCGCGCAAGAACCCCTCCCCGCGGAGAGTCCGCTGTGGGCCATGCAGAACGTGTTCATCACCCCGCACCTCGCGGGGGCCAATCCATCCTACAACCGCCGCGCAATCGAACTCTTTTGCGACAACCTCCGCCGCTATATCGCCGGGGCGCCGCTGCGCAACCTGGTGGACCCTGCACGGGGCTATTGATGTAACCCGACCCGTCCACCGGGTCGTCGCCTAGATCGGAACAACGCTGACCGTGGGTCGTACCTATATCGCATTAGATACCGAGGCTACGGGCCTGCGGGCGGAAGCCGATGAGATTATCGAGATCGGCGTAGTCAAGTTCCGCGACGGCCAGGTGCTGGACCGCTGGCAGAGTTTTATCCGGCCCAGCCAACCGATCCCCTACAAGATCACGGCCCTGACCGGCATCACGCCGCAGGATGTGCGACGGGCGCCCGCTTTGTACGCGGTGGCCCCGGCGCTGTTACGATTCGTCGGCGATTGTCCCATTGTCGGCCATTCCATCGAGATCGACCTGGCGCTGCTCAAGCGGCAGGGGGTGCAGATGCGTAACCGGTCCTACGATACGTTTGAGCTTGCCACGCTGCTGCTGCCCGAAGTGCCGGTCTATAACCTGGCCGGCGTGGCCGCCGCGCTCCAGTTGCCCATCCCAACGACGCATCGGGCGGTAGCCGACGCCGAACTGGCGATGCATGTCTTCAACGCACTCGTCGGGCGCCTGCAAGAGATGCCGGTCGAGGTCCTGGCCGAGATCAACCGGGCCACAGCGACCACCGAGTGGTCGCTGCGCTATTTGTTCCAGGAAGTGGAGCGCGAAGCAGTGCGCTCGACCTTCTCCAGCCCGTTGAGCGCGGCCGGCACCCTTGGCAGCAAGCTGGCCGCCGCCGGGTTTTCGCAGACCGAGTTCGATCTGGGTCTGATCCACCCACCGGAGATGCCGCCGCCGCTGGAACCCGACGACGACGCGACGCGCCCGATTGACATACCCGCCCTGCTGGCCGCGCTGGCCGCCGACGGCGTGGTGGGGCAGACCTTCCCGGCGTATGAGTTTCGGCCCCAGCAACTGGACATGCTGCGCTCGGTGGCCGAGGCGTTCAACAACGGCGATCACCTGCTGGTCGAGGCGGGAACCGGCACCGGCAAATCGCTGGCCTACCTGCTGCCCGCGCTCAAGTTCGCCGTGCAGAACAACACCCGCGTGGTCGTGGCGACCAACACGATCAACCTGCAAGACCAGTTGTTCCACAAGGACCTGCCCGCGCTGACCGAGGTGCTGACGGCGTGGGACGCGCAGACCCGCAAGCCCGCCGCCGCCGACGCCTGGAGCCAGGCGCTGGCCCGGCAGAGCGGCCGGGCGGGCCGCAAGGCTCCGCAGGATCACAAGCCCGCCACGGGCAGCGCCGTGCCGGAAGAGCCGCCGTTCCGGGCCGCCGTGCTCAAGGGGCGCAGTAATTATCTCTGTCTGCGCCGCTGGGCCGGCTTCCGCAAGCAGACGCCTACCAACATCGACGAGCTGCGCACCCTGGTCAAGGTGCTGATCTGGTTGCCGACGACGCACACCGGGGACCGCAGCGAGTTGTTGCTGGTGAACACAGAGCCGCAGGTCTGGAACAAGATCGCCGTCAGCGAGGAAGGGTGCCCGCTGCACGAGTGCGTCTACAACCAGAAGGGACTCTGCTTCTTCCACCGGGCCAGGGTGAACGCCGAGGCGGCCCATGTGCTCGTCGTCAACCACGCCCTGCTGCTGGCCGACATCGCCACCGGTAACCGGGTGCTGCCGCCCTACAAGCACCTGGTCATCGACGAGGCCCACCACCTGGAGGACGAAGCGACCGACCAACTGGGCTACCAGGTGACGCAGCACGCGGTCTTGGAGTTGACCACGGAATTGAGTCACCCACGGGGCGATCATTATGAAGGCTTCCTGGCCGACCTGCGCCGCCAGTTCGACGCCGCCCCGGCCCGCCCCACCGCCTCGCCACGCGGACCGCTGCCGCCCATTGAGCGAGTCCATATTGCCGAGCGCGAGTTGCAGGCCCTGGACCAGATTCTGGAGAAATTGCACAACGCCTGCGAACGAGCGCGGCCCATGGCCCATGAGGTATTCACCTGCATGCACCGGTTGCTGGAAGCGCATAGCGAGGAGCGCAACGAGTACGACAAGCGCCTGCGCATCACGCCGGATGTGCGCAAGGGGCCGCTCTGGGGCGAGGTCGAACTAACCTGGGACAACCTGAACCTCCTGCTGGCGAGCTTGCTGGACGACCTGAATCGCCTGACCGCACTGATCGAGGAGCTGGACTCGGCGCAGAGCGGCGACCTGGCGAACCTGCTGCTGGAACTGACCAATCTGTGGCGCCAGGTGGAAACGTTGCATAGCCGCCTGCAAGCGGCGGTCGCCAATCCGAGCGCGGGCGCGATCTACTGGCTGTCGTCCAACGCCCGCGACGAGACCACCACCCTGCATTGCGCGCCGCTCCATGTGGGCGAATTGCTGGACCGCTACCTGTTCCAGACCAAGCGCACGGTGGTGCTGACCTCGGCCACACTCTCGACGGACGGCGACTTCGGCTATGTGCGCGAGCGGCTGGGCCTGCATACCACCGGGGAGCTACACGTCGGTTCGCCATTCGATTATGTCAATTCGACGCTGCTTTATATCCCCGAAGATCTGCCGGAACCCAATCAGCCGGGCTATCAGCGCCAGTTGGAGCAGGCCATCCTCGATCTGTGCAAGGCGACGCACGGCCGGGCGCTGGTGCTGTTCACCTCGCACAGCGCACTGCGCACAACGTATCGCGCCTTGCAGCGCCCGCTGGAAGAGGCCGGGCTGCTGCTGCTGGGCCACAACCTGGACGGATCGCGCCGCCAATTGCTCGAACGCTTCCGCAATACCCCGCAGAGCGTGCTGATGGGTACGTCGTCCTTCTGGGAGGGCATCGACGTGGTGGGCGACGCGCTGAGCGTGCTCATCATCGCCAAGCTGCCCTTCCGCGTGCCCAGCGACCCGGTCTTTGCCGCGCGCAGCGAACAGTTCGACGACGCCTTTGCCCAGTACTCGGTGCCGCAGGCGATCCTGAAGTTCAAGCAAGGCTTCGGACGGCTAATCCGCAGCCGCGAGGATCGGGGCGTGGTCGCCGTGCTCGACCGCCGGGTGATCAGCAAGGGCTACGGTCACACCTTCCTCACCTCGCTGCCGATCTGCACAGTGCGCCGTGGCCCCGCGCACAACCTGCCGGATGAGGCCGCGCGCTGGCTGGCCCCGACCCACGCGCCGCTGGCCGGAGAATAGCACCCCAACATCCGTTCTTCAGCGAGGATTTCGCACGACGAAGGCGCGCAGCGGTAAAAGGATGTCAGTAGTGCCACCTTGCCTACTACGGCTCGATAGTATAGAATAAGATTCCAGTTTAGCTGTAAAGCATCGGCACGTAGCATTTCACGTTGTCAATGGAAGGCACTGCTATTACGTATTGCTAGTTCAGGGACGACCGGCCCAGGAGGAACCATACCCATGGATGGACCCCCCGCGCAACCCCGCTGGTCGCCCCTGCGATCCTTGCCCACCCCTCCCGGCCCGCGCTGTGGCGCAGCTGTGCCGCTCGGCGTCCAGAGCTGTCCCAGGTGCGCCCGTCCTCCTGCGATCCACGACAGCGGCTGCCTGCCGGCGCCGCAGATCAACCGCGGCGTCATTCACATAGCCGGCGCACTCTTCCGCTGGACCACTACCCCAGTCGACCGCGCGGCGCGGGCTACCGCGACCGCGCAAATCCGTACGGTCTTACCGGACACGCCTGCCGGAAATGAGCCGCGGGCTGTAACACTATCCATCCGAGCGGCGAGACCGGACGCGGGCACCCCGCGGGCGCCGGCTACCCGGTAGGCCCATATTTTTCTCGACCCTTTGGTGCTGCGTCACCGGCTCCGCGGCACCCACACCTATAGTGCAGGAGCTTTCTGGCGCACACTGTAGACGGCTGGAGTCATCACTATGGAAGATTTAAAACTCGTTCTGGACCTGGTGCTGGCCGTGGCGGCGGCCTTTGCCGGCGGGGTGCTGGCCCAGCGCCTGGGCCAGCCGGTCATTCTCGGCTACCTGGTCGGTGGCATGATCATCGGTCCTTTTACGCCCGGCCTGGTCGCCGATCAACACTCCGTCAGCGTGCTGGCCGAGATCGGCGTAGCGTTCCTCATGTTCGCGCTGGGCGCCGAGTTCTCGCTGGGCGAACTGCGGCGCATGGGCCTGGTGGCCTCGGTGGGAGGCATCCTGCAAATCCTGATCACCATGGGCCTGGGGCCGCTGCTCGCGCCCATCCTGGGCCTGACGTTCATGCAGGGGGTCTTTCTGGGCGCGCTGCTGGCGCTGTCTAGCACAGTCGTCGCGCTCAAGTTGCTCATGGCGCGCGGAGAGCTACAGGCGCTGCACGGGCGTGTCGCCCTGGGCATCCTGATCGCGCAGGACCTGGCCGTGGTGCCCATGGTGGTGATCCTGCCTGCGCTCGCGGGCGACAGCACCACGCTGGCGCAAGACCTGGGGCTGGCGGCGCTCAAGGCGGCGGCCATCCTGATCGGCGCCTATGTGCTCGGCACACGTGTAGTGCCCTGGGTGCTCCACCAGACCGCCATCGCCCGCACGCGCGAATTGTTCCTGTTGGGCGTCGTGGCGCTGGCGCTGGGCACGGCGCTGGTGACGCAGGCGGCCGGCCTGTCGATTGCCTTCGGCGCCTTCCTGGCCGGCCTGGTCGTCTCGGAGTCCCAGTTTCGCACCCAGGTGATCGCGGAGGTCTTGCCCTTGCGCGACCTCTTTGCGTCGCTGTTTTTCGTCTCGGTGGGCATGTTGATCAACCCGGTGACGCTGCTTAACCAATTGGGGTTGGTGGCGCTGGTAGCCGCCGTGGTCCTCCTGGGCAAGACGTTAATTGTCACGGCCATTGTGCTGGCCCTGAAGCTGCCGGGGCGGGTCGCCCTGCTCAGCGGGTTGGCGCTCGCCCAGGTGGGCGAGTTTTCCTTCGTCCTGGCGCGCATCGGGGTGGATCGCAACGCCATCCCCACGAGCATCTTCGACCTCATCCTGGCCGTCTCGCTGGTGACGATTGTCCTGACTCCGGCAGTGCTCGGCATCGCGCCAGGGCTGATCCGGGCGCTGGAGCGGCTGCCGGGTGTGGGGCCGCGATTTACCGCGCCCGTGGAGGCGGCGCCGGAGACGGCGGGACTGGCCGACCATGTCGTCATCTGCGGGTTTGGCCGCGTGGGGCGCGAACTGGCGGAGGCGTTGGAGCAGCGCGGCTTGCGCTATCTAGTCATCGAGTATAACCCGTTGATCGTGGACGAGTTGCGGCGGCGGAAGGTGCCGGTGATCTACGGAGATGCCGCGAACCCCGCCGTGCTGGAACACGCCCACCTGGATACGGCGCGGGTGATGGCCGTGCTCATGCCCGATGCGCGGGCGGCGGAACTGGCCGTCCACCACGCCCGCCTGGAACATCCGGAGCTTGACATCATCGCGCGGGTGGGCAATGCGCGGCAGGTCGATCAGTTGCGCCGCGAGGGCGCCAGCGAGGTAGTGCAACCGGAGTTCGAAGCCGGGGTGGAAGTGCTGTTACAGGTGCTGCGCCACTACGACATGAACGAGCGGGAATTGATCCAGATGGTCAGCGGGCGGCGCAATGAGTTCTATCAGCGCCCGCTGGTGGACGAGATGGCCTGATCGGATACCCGCTAACCGGCCGCACGGCGCCGCCATGCTACCATGCGGCGGCGCCGGGGCCGCGCGGTAGGGGCTAGGCCGCCGATGCGACCAGGGTCATGCCTTCGGGCGGCACGGCGGTGCTGCGGATACCGCGCACGCTGGCGCTGCCGGTACGGTGTAGCAGCAGCACATGAGACGCCGTCAATTCCTGCAAGCGGTTCAGGTTGGCGACAAAGGCCGCCATCTCCAGCGGGTTGAGTTCGTCGGCCCCGAAGCAATAGGCCAGGCAGTCGAGCACGATCAGGCTGGGCGTGCCGACCTTCTTGGCGATGACGTTCGCCAGGGCGTCCACATTGGCCGGTTTGAGCATGTTGATCGCCTTCGGGAGCACGAACAGCCCCTTGACCTGCCCCAGATGGCGGGCTTTGCCCAACCGGGTCAGGATGCCGGACAGTTGCCATTCGCCCTCGCAGGCGACATAGACTACCTTCTGCCCCGCGCCGGCCATGTCGAGGACGGCATCCAGGGCCAGGGCGGTCAGACCCATGGCATCGGCGCCGTACAGGCAAACAACCTTGTCCGTTGTAATGGCCTCTGTTAACGCGCTCGTATCGATATTCTTCACGAAAGCAACCTTTCCGACTTCAGCCCGCGCCCGGCGGCGGCTGTTGTAGCTTAGCTGACCATCACAACGTCCACAGTTTCTTCTTAGCCTCGTTGTCCCCCAGGGCCGCGCCCCGTTGAAAATCCTGGCGCGCGGCCGATAGGAGACCCATGGCGGCAAAAATCTGGCCGCGCGTGCGGTAGTATTCCGCCGTGGCCGGCTGCAATTCGACCGCGCGGGTCGCATCGATAATCGCCCGGTCATACTCGCCGAGTTCGTAATAGGTGCGGGCCTGCGTGTCGTGCTCCGCTGCCCCTTTTATACTGTTCATAACTGCTCCGCTTTATTATTATGCAGGGCGCCGGCCGCGCCCACCTGTCCAGTCACACTGGATAGATTGATCCCGCCACCTTCCGACTGACCTTGAGGCAACACATCTGCGTAATTGAGGAAGCGCCTAGCAAGAAACGCGACCGGCCAGGGGCCGGCAAGCACGGCAGACGAACTTGGGGTGCAGGTTCGTGAATCTGACATGCGGAACAATCAGGAGAAGAAGAGAGGATTCTCTATCAACTCGTTATTATACCACAACATCCGGTTTATGACAAGCTCAACATTAGATATTCAGGAGATATCAAGGGCTTACGCATCTAAATCAGGCAGGAGCACGAGATTTTATGCGGGAGCTAGAGCCATGGCACCGCCTGGCTCGTGCCTGTCCGCAAACGACACTGACGTGCATGTTATATGCGCCCGCCTGATTTAGCTACGCCGGCCCGTGGCACTCCGTCGACACGGGTCGTATTCCGGGCCAATTTGTGGTATGCTGGACTGAAAATGTTTTGTTCTTCTGGAGGAGGACTCGACCATGCCTGCACAGACAACCACTCCGATCCGCACGCTGGGTGTCCTGACCGGGGGCGGCGACGTACCGGGCCTCAACGCGGCGATCAAAGCTCTGGTCTACCGCGCGGAGACCATGGGCATTCGCGTAACCGGTATTCGCGCCGGGTGGGAAGGGATCACGTATCTCGACCGGGCGCGGGGCCGCGACGATCTGATCTTCCGCCCATTCGACCGCACCACCTGGCACGGCAGCTACCTGATGCCGCTGGACCGCCTCAACACCCGCACGATCGACCGGCAAGGCGGCACCATCCTGCAATCGTCGCGCACCAACCCGGCCAAAACTAAGGTGTCCGACTTGCCGCCCCATCTCCATAGCTATGGCGAAGGCCACAGCCCGGATGACCGGGTGGATCTGACGGCGGAGGTCTTAAAGAACCTGGAGTTCCTCGACCTCGACGGATTAGTCGTGATCGGTGGTGACGATACGCTGAGCTACGGCGCGGTGCTGGCCGGGCAGGGGGTACCGGTCTGGGGCATTCCCAAGACGATGGACAACGACGTGCCGGGGACCGATTACTGCATCGGCTTCCAGACGGCGATCAGCCGGGCGGGCGAGTTCATCGGCCGGGTGCGCTCTACCGCCGGATCCCACCGCGAGACGGTGCTCTTCCGCCTGTTCGGTCGCGACGCCGGGTTCACAGCGCTGGAAACCGCGATCGTCACCAGCGCCGACCGCCTGCTGATCCCGGAAGTACCGGTCGATGTCAATCACCTGGCCGAGTTGATCATGCTGGATCGCGAGAATCCGCAGGGCTACTCAATTATGGTGATGTCGGAAGGAGCCAACCTAGGCGGGACGCCGGTGCCCGAAGTGGGACCCGCCGATGCCTACGGCCACCGCAAAAAGGCCAATATCGCCGAATTCCTGGCTGAGCAACTGGCGGCCTGTGAACCTGGCGTGCGCTTCCTGCCCATTGACCTGACCTATTTTCTGCGCAGCGGCGAACCCGAGGTCTATGACAAGCACATGGCGATTTTCTACGCCAACCTGGTCATGAACCTGGTGGCCGAGCGCACCTACGGGGTCATGGCGGCCCACCGGGCGGGCGACTTTATCTGTACCGATATCCCCGGCAAGAACCTGCACGCCCGGCGGGTGGACCCGGCCGACTACGATGCCAATGAGTACCGCCCGAACTTCGTGAACATCGGCAGCACCTACCGCCCGCAGCCGTAAAGCACGACGCCGCGCCACCGAAAGGGAGCAAGCGACTCCCCTCGCTGCCGCGGGGAGGGGGCGCGGGAGAGGTTAGGCCCGCGCCGGGGTTTTGGTTGACACTACCCCGGCGAATCCGTATAATGGGTAGGTGCTTCGCGGCTTGGCCGGGGTTGCAACATGCCCCGAGTGAGCGCGAGCCGTGTTTATATTATCGCCATTAACACAGGAGTAGCAAACCGTCAATGAGCAAGCGCACTTATCAGCCCAAGCGCGTGCCCCGCAAGCGCGAACATGGATTTCTGAAGCGAATGGCCACCCGCGGGGGTCGCCTGGTGCTGGCCGCCCGGCGCCAGAAGGGCCGCTACCGGCTGACCATCGGCAGCGAGCAGAAGGGTCCCCGCTAATTACGGAGCCGCGCCGGGAACCCGATCCGCCCGCCGGACGGGTCCCGTCCCCCCCGCGCTTCGGCTTCAGCCGGGCCCACCGTCTCGCGCGGGGGGCCGAGATCGCGCGAGTCCGCCGGGCCGGGCGCTCATGGACCCAGGGTCCCCTGGTGCTGTATGCGGCCCCCGGTTCACCGGCCGCCCTCACCCGGGCGGCCTTTATCGCAGGAAAGAAGCTGGGCGATGCCGTCCAGCGCAACCGGGCCAAACGCTGGATGCGTGAAGCCTTTCGCTTACAACTTCCGTATATAAAACAAGGCTGGGATCTGATTTGGATCGCCCGGCCCAGTATGGATCAGGCGGAGTTCCGCCGGGTCCAGGCCGTGATGCTGGAATGTTTGAAGCGAGCACACCTGTATGAAAACACTGGCACTGGGGCTTATCCGCCTCTATCAGAAGACCATTAGCCAGGCCCTGCCGCCGACCTGCCGGTTCGTCCCGAGCTGTTCGGAATACGGGTACCAGGCGATTGCCAAGCACGGCTTCCTGAAAGGCTCGTTGCTGGCGGGGTGGCGTATTTTGCGCTGTAACCCCTTTAACGACGGCGGTTTCGACCCCGTCCCGTAAGGAGACCCAGGAATTGCCAATTTGGGATCAATTTGTCCAACTGCTTGAAGAATCGCTCAAGCTGATCAACCAATGGGTCGGCAACCCCGGCGTCGCGATCATTATTTTCACCTTGATCGTGAAAGTGCTCACGTTGCCGCTGACCCTGAAGTCGATCAAGTCGATGCGCGAAACGCAGCGGATTCAGCCGTTGATCAAGGAAGTCAATAAGCGCTTTAAGGACGATAAAGCCAAGCAGCAAGCCGAGACGATGCGCCTCTACCAGGAGCACGGCGTGAACCCCATGGGCAGTTGCTTGCCGATGGTGCTGCAAATCCCCATCTTCTTCGCTCTCTATAACGCGCTGATCACGCTGGTGCAGCACGACCCGCACTTCGCCACCTCTTTCCTGTGGGTGCATGACCTGTCGAAAGCCGACCCGCTGTATGTCTGGCCCGTCCTGTCGGGTGCGTTCCAGTTCCTCGGCAACCGCATGGCGCAGCCGTATGGATCGAATAAAAACGCCGATGCGCAACAGGCCATGATGAACAAGATCATGCAGTTCATGCCGATCTATCTGATCGTCATCTATCTGAACTTTGCCGCCGGTGCCGTGATTTACTGGACGTTCTCGGCGCTCTTCAGTGCGGTACAGACGTACTTCATCAACGGCTTCGGCACGTTACCCGATGTGCCGGGCTTGCACTGGTTGCCCAAGCGCCCGCTGCCGCCGCCCACACCCGAGGTGTTGAACGAACTCGCGCAGATCGACGCCCGCGCCGATGCCGAAAAGAGCGGACGTGGTCCCGCGGCGACGAGCCAGCCCGCGCCGAGCCAGGCCGCCGCGTATCGCCAGGCGGCCGCCCGCCGCCCGGCCACGAACGGCAACGGCGCGCCGCGCAAAAAGAGCTTCATGGAAAAGATGATGGAGCAGGCGCTCGCTGCGCAGGAAGCGCAGCAGGCCGCCGCTGCCGCGCGGGCGGACGGTACCGTGATCGACGCCGAGACTCGTCCCCTCGCGCCGGACGCTATTGCACCGGCGGGGGAGAAGCCGACCGATAGCCGCGGGTTCGCGCTGCCGGCGAACGGCACCACGGATGAGACGGCGACGGCCACGGGGGCCACGTTACCGCGCAAGCGCAAAAGCAAACGCTAACGACGGGAGGAACCATACCCAGATGGCAATGCGACAGGTGGAGATCCAGGCGCGCAGTGTGGAAGAAGCAGTGCGCCTGGCGCTCGAGCAGATGGGCCGCACCCGCGAGCAAGTCGATATCCAGGTGCTGGCCGGGACCGAGACCGGGAGTGAGGACGACGAAGTACTGGTGCGTGTGACCGCGCGCGAGCAGTTGTCCGGCGCCCGCGAACGCGAACTGCGCCAGGCGCGCGAGTCCGGCCAGCCGGTCGAGGCGGCGCCCCGCCCCTATCCCCCCGCCCGCGAGCGCGGGCCGGCCGGCCCCCCCCGCGAAGGCTTTCGCAACGAAGCTCCCCGTGCGCCGCGTAGCGACCGCTATGATCGCGGCCCGCGCAACGACCGCTATGACCGCGGCCCGCGGGGCGAGGCGTTTGACCGCCCCGGCGCCACCAGCGAACCGCCCCCGCCCGGCGAGATCGAGATCGATGCCGCGTTGAGCCAGCCGGCCGATGCCGATGCGGCCAATTTCGCCACCCCCGCCGACGCGGTCGCCCCCGTCGCCGCCGAGATTTTGCAGCACTTGCTTGTCGGCATGCGCTTCCGCGGGCGCATCACGCGCCCCGATCCGGCGGACGAAGCCGGCATCAATTTTCAGGATGAAGATACCTCCGTGGTGCTCGACATTACCGGGTTGACCGAGCAAGACCAGCAGTTGCTGATCGGCCGCCGCGGCGAGAACCTGACGGCGCTCCAGTTCATGGTCAACTTGCTGCTGGGCGCCCAGACCGACCTCTGGGCGCGCGTGGTGGTCGATGTGAACGGCTACCGCGTGCGGCGCAAGGAAGCGCTGACCATGCTGGCCGAGCGCATGGCCGAGCGGGTGATGGAGCAGGGCCAGCCCTATCCGCTGGAGCCGATGTCGCCCTATGATCGCCGGATTGTGCACATGGCGCTGGCCGAACACCCGCAGGTGATGACCGAAAGCACCGGCGAGGGCGAAGAGCGCCGTGTCGTGATTATGCCGCGGCAATAGCTTGCAAGCCCCTGAGTACCTCGTTGTAGGGCACGTAACGAAAGACCTGCTGGCCGGCGGCGCCATCCGCGCGGGCGGCACGGCGCTGTATGCCGGGCTGACGGTGCAGGAGTTGGGCGTCCAGGCGGCCATCGTCACCGCGCTGGCGCCCGCCGATCAGGATCTGCTGGCGCCCGCCGCAGCCGCCGGTATTCTCTGCCACGTCCTGCCCTCCACCGAGACGACGACCTATGCCATCACCTATCACGGTGAGGCGCGGGACATGCATCTCGCCGGCCGGGCAACCTTGCTCACTCCCGCCGATATTCCCGCCGGCTGGCGGGACACCCCGATCTTGCACCTGGGGCCGGTGGCCGCCGAACTCGACGCGACGGCGGACTGGAATGCGTGCTGCCCCAATGCGCTGGTCGCGGTCACGCCGCAAGGGTGGCTGCGCACCTTTGATGCCGCCGGCCTGATGAGTCCGGCCCCCTGGACCACCGCCCGCAGCCTGCTCGACCGTGCCGATGTGCTCGTTATGAGCGGCGAAGACGTGGGCAACGACCAGGAAGCGCTGATGCACTATGTCGGCATGGCGCGGCTGGCGGTGGTGACAGCGGGCGCGGACGGCGCCACGCTCTACGAACGCGGGCGCGCGCTCGGCACAGTGCCCTCCTGCCAGGCGGCGCCGGTCGATTTTACCGGCGCGGGCGACGTGTTCACGGCGGCTTTCCTGGTCGGCTATCGGGAATCGGGCGATATGTGGCGAGCTGCCGCCTTCGCCCACGCCGCCGCCGCGTTTGCTATCGAGGGCATGGGCACCTCCGGCATCGCCACCCGCCCGCGGGTCGAGGCCCGCATGGC
>JAICKM010000835.1 GCA_025927935.1 Chloroflexia bacterium
ATCCAGCGCGCTGCGCACCTCGATGACGCCCGCCGGGCGGAAGTAGGCCCAGGTGAACTCTTCCTCGCGCGACCAGATCAGCTTGACCGGGCGGCCCACGGCCCGCGCCAGCCGCGCTGCCTCCACCGCCGCCTCGCCGGTGTGTTTGCCGCCGTAGGCCACGCCGGTATCGGGCACGATCACGCGCACCTGGTCTTCGGCCAGCCCAAAGGTCGCCGCCAGTTCGCCGCGCACGCTGAAGGGCCGCTGGGTGCCGGTCCAGACTGTCAGGTGGTCGCCCTCCCACTCGGCCAGGGCCGCGCGGGTTTCCATCGGCGCATGGGCAATATACGCGACAGTGTACGTCGCCGCCAGCGTCTGGGTGGCGCCCGCACGGCCCGCGGCCACGGAGCCGTGCGTGTAGGCCGTTGGCCCGCCCCAGCCGCCTTCCGCCGGCGCGGCGGGGTGCGTGCGTAGATAATCGTACAGCTCCGGCGCGTCGATCTGCGGCGGCACGTCCCACTCGGCGGCGATGGCGGCGCAGGCGCGGCGGGCCGTGGCGCGATCCGGCGCGGTGACGCCCACGAACTCGCCGTCCCGCACGACCGTCACGCCGGGGATCGCCTCCGCCGCCTGCGTATCCAGGGCACGCAGAGTAGCCCGGAAGGCGGGCGGGCGCAGGACCGCCCCGGCCAGCATCCCCGGTCCGGTCAGGTCGGGCGTGTAGCGGTGGCGGCCGGTCACGAAGGCCCGCCCATCCACCTTGGCCGCCGCGTGCCCGGCCACGGTCCACGCGGTAGCCGGCGTCAGCGGCGCGTCCTCGTGCCACGGCTCGGTCAGGCGCCGTCCGCCGGTCAGCGCGCCATAGCTCAGCGCGCGCCCAGTCGGCGGGTGGGCCACCTGCCCCTCGGCGGCGACCAGGCTCGCCCTGTCCACCTGCCACTGCGCGGCGGCCAGGTCCAGCAAGAGTTCCCGCGCCGAGGCGGCCACTTTGCGCAGTTGCGGCGCCATGTACGGCGTCGTCCGGCTGCCGAAGGTGCCCGCGTCGAAGGGTGTGCGCGCCGTGTCGCCGAGCACCATGCGGATGCGCACCACGGGCACACGCAACTCCTCGGCAACCGCCTGGCTTAGCGAAGTGCGAATGCTCTGCCCCACCTCGGCCTTCCCGCAATAGACCTCGACGGTCTCGTCCGCCCCGATATGCAGCCAGTCGCCAATCGCCGGGGCATCCGGCTCGCCCCAGGCCGGGCGCCGGGCGCCGCCGGCCCGCGTCTGCTCCGGGGCGTGCGGAGTCACTCTCTCGGCGCTCATCGCAGTCCCTCCTCCGCCGCACGCTCCTGAGCGGCCTGCTGGATCGCGCGGATGATGCGCCGATAGGTGCCGCAGCGGCAAATGTTGCCCTGCATCCCGGCGACGATCTCCGCCTCGGTCGGATCGGGACACTCCGCCAGCAGACCCACCCCGGCCATGATCATCCCCGGCGTGCAGTAGCCGCACTGGAACGCCTCCGCATCCAGGAAAGCCTCTTGCAGCGGGTGGAGCCGGCCATCCTGCTCCAGCCCCTCAATCGTCACGATGGGCCGGTCCTCCACCGTGCCCACCGGCGTGATGCAAGAGCGAATCGCCCGGCCCCCGGCCAGCACCGTGCAGGCCCCACATTCGCCCTCGGCGCAGCCGATCTTGCTGCCTGTCAGCCCCAACTCCTCGCGCAACACGCTCAACAGCGGCGTGGCCGCGTCCACGTCCACCGCCACGCTCGCCCCGTTGACCGTTAACTCCGTTACCCTCGCCATCCTCACATGCTCCTCTACCCGGCGCCATCCGGCGGGAGACGGCTCCCCCGCCCATCGCGGGCCGCGTGCACCTGCGGGAAAACCATCAGGAATCGTGCCGCGGCGGGGTTGGACGACCCGCGCCGCGCGCCAGCAGCAGAAAAGTTACCAGCGCGGAGAGGCTCAACGCCGCGATCACCACGGCCATAGGCAAGGCGCTCAGCCCCGTGCCCACCCCGACGAGCGGCGCCGCGGCGGCTCCGATGGCGAATTGCAGCACCCCTAGCAGGGCCGAGGCGCTGCCCGCCGTGCGCGGGTGCCCGGCCAGCGCCAGCGTCGTGCCGTTGGGCAGCACGAAGCCCAGGCTGGCGACCACGAGGAACAGCGCCGGCACAATGCCCCCCAACCCGATGCCCAGCACGACCACCGCCAGCAACGCGATCCCACCGCTCGCCGTGCCGATCAGCCCAACCGCCAGCAGCCGGCGCACCGGCACCCGCCCGACCAGCCGCCCGTTAATCTGCCCCGCCGCCATCAGTCCCAGCGCGTTCGCGCCGAAAAAGGCGCTGAACAGTTGCGGTGAGACGCCGTAGATGCCTTGCAGCACGAACGGGGAACCGGAGATGTAGGCAAACATCCCGGCAAAGGCCAGCCCGCACGACAGGGCATAGCCCAAGAAGGCACGGTCGGTCAGCAGCCGGCGAAAGGTCGTCAGGGTGGCGGGGATCCCGCCGGTCTGCCGCGATCCGGGCGGCAGCGTCTCGCTGAGCCGGGTCGCCGCGAACAGCAGCAAGGCGCCCGCCCCACCCAGGGTAATGAAGACTCCGCGCCAGGAGGTGAAACGCAGCAGTTGCGCGCCGATGATCGGGGCCAGGATCGGCGCCAGCCCATTCACGAGCATCAGCAGCGAAAAGAAGCGGGCGACGGCGATCCCCGAATAGAGATCGCGCACCACAGCGCGGGCAATGACGATGCCCACCGCCCCGGCGAACCCTTGCACGAGGCGCAGCCCCGCTAGCGCCCCGATGGACGGGGCCACCACGCACAACAGCGAGGCCAAGGCGTAGGCCGCCACGCCCAGCAGCAGCGGGCGGCGCCGGCCCAGCGCGTCGCTGATCGGCCCGCCGATCATCTGCCCCAGGGCCAGGCCCACCAGGCACGCGCTCAGGGTCAGTTGTGTCTCCGACGCGCTCGCGCTGAA
>JAICKM010000096.1 GCA_025927935.1 Chloroflexia bacterium
CCGCGGGCCAGGTTCTCGCGCAGTTCCTGGACCTTGTAGTGGAACTGCTCCTTGGCCTGGCGCTTCTTCATCGGCAGCACGATCAGCGCGAACCCGGCGGCCAGCGTCGAGATCAGCACCGCGGTGGCGTCGAACAGCGCCGCGGTGAAGATGGCCGCGGCCAGCGCGCCGACCCCGGCCAGCCCCGCTGCGCCGATCGTCTGGTTCACCGCGCCGCGCATCTCCTCGGCCAACTCGCGCGCCTCGCGCTCGCGATCATAGCCCTGGATCACCTTCGTGGCCCGGCTGCCCACCGATTGCAGCAACTGCGTGCGGTTGTACTCGAACTGCCGCCCCACCTGCCCGATCATCTGGTCCTCGCGCCCGCGCACGGCCTGGCGGCGGTCCAGGTATTCCTGGATCGATTGCCACATGCGTAGATCGTGATCCACCATCCAGTCGATCAGTCCCTGCACGGCGGCGTCCACCCGCTGGGCGCTGTCGGCCACCACCTCGCGCTCGAAGGCGCCGCGCACCAGCTCCGCGTTCATCAACTGCCGGATATGGGTGATACGCACCATTTCGTCGAAGAAGGCGTCGCCGCGCTCGCGCATCTCGTAGATGATGTTCTCGATCTCGGCCAGGCGGTGCTCGAACTGCGCGCGCATATCCTCCTGGTAGACCTTTAGTTGCGCGTCGATGTTCTCGTTGGTCTTGAAATCATCGGCCAGGACCGCTAGCCGCTCGGTGGCAACCTGACGATACTTCTCCAATACCCGCTCGGCGATCCCTAGCGGCGTGAGGAACTTCAGGCGCAGGCGGCCTTCTTCGTCCAGGGTCGAGAAGATATAGGACTCCAGCCGGTCGAAGCGGCTGGCCCGCAGCAGCAACTCGCCCTGGGTACGCTGTTGCTTGTCCTCGCTGGCGCGCAGGCGTTTGCCTTGCAGCCCCAGCCGGGCCGACACCGGGAAAATATCGGGGGTGACGCCGAGCAGCGCCTGGGCGTTGCGCGCGATAAAATCGATCACATGCTGCAAGTCGGTCGCGTTTGCCATCAGGTCGATCTTGTTCAGCACGATGACGATCTTCTTGCCCCAATCGCGGATCGTCTCTAGAAAGGCGCGCTCGCTCTCGGTGAAGGGCCGGTCCGCGGAGGTCACGAACAGCACCAGATCGGCGCGGGGCACAAAATGGCGCGTCAGTTGCTCATGGCGGCGGATAATCGCGTTGGTGCCCGGCGTATCGACTACGGTGATGTCGCGCAGGAAAGCTGCGGGATAGGTCCGCTCGGCCAGGTCCTCGCCGGCCTGCTCCGCGCTCGGCTGGTCGCCGTAGCGCAGCAGGGTGACGACGGCCGTGGTCGGCGTCACGCCCTCGGTCAGGAAGCGTTCGCCCAGCAGTGCGTTGATGAAGGCCGATTTACCCGCGTTGAACTCCCCGGCGATCACCAGCAAAAACAACTCGTCCAGATCGAGTCCGGCCTGGCGCAACGCGTCGAGGTCGCCGGAGGCCGGCTCCAGCGGCGTGATGGCCGCCCCCAGCGCGCCCAGCAGGCGGCGCTCCTGGGTCAGGGTCTCCTGTTGCGCCGGATTCAGCACCAGACTGGAGTCCGGGGGTGCCGGTGCGGCAGGTGTCTCGCTTTCCGGGCGTCCGGCGGGCGCCGAGGGGGCGGCCGGTGTTTGTACTTCCGCGTCTTGCAGCACGCTGTTACTCCTGTGTTAGCTCGCCTCAAGAGGCGGGTCCGGCAATCGTCAGGCCGGGTGGTGTGGTTTCTACACCGTCTAGTCAAGCACGATGTGTACCATACATCTATTGTAACACGGCTGAGCCTGACGTGCTAGATTCCCCCGTGGATGCGCCGGGGCTGGCATGGCCCTTGCCGATATAGCGATTTTCGAGTATGGTAAAATCTATCTGAATCTGCAACCGTTCTGGTCGTGACCCGTTAGTCTTTGTAGCGAGGAAGTGCTTTGCCGACCCACCAAGCCGACGACGAGACCCTGGCCGGAACCGCGACCGCGATGCAAGATGCGGCGCCCCGTCCCCCGCAGCCCCACATTCCGCCCCTGTATCTGTCGCGGGCGGTCTGGTTCAGCCTGGCAAGTATCGGCGCGGGCATGGTGTTTACCTTCTTCAACGCCCAACTGCCCCTTTACCTCAACGCCTATGGCGTGCCCCACCAGCGGATCGGCCCGCTGACCAACGAGCGCTCGTTCGCCGGGGCGCTCGTCCTGCCCTTCGTCGGGCGCATGAGCGACGGGGCGCGCACGCCGCTGGGCAAGCGGCGCCCCTTCTTCCTGGTCGGTATCCCGCTCATGGCGGCGGCGCTGGTCCTGCTGGGGTTGCATCCGCCGTTCTGGCTCATGCTCACGACGGTGCTGCTGGCCGGGGGCTTTCTGTTCATCGCGCTCGGCCCCTACCAGGCGTTGATGGCCGATATTACGCCCGAAAGCCAGCGCGGCCAGGTGGGCGGGTTTATGGCCCTGGCCGGCATGGTCGGCGCCGTGCTGGTCTCGGTGCTCGCCTCGTTCCTCTGGGATAGACATGCCGAGCTGGTCTTTTTCGCCACGGCGGGCGTGCTCCTGCTCACGTTTGCCGTCACCTTCCTCACCGTGCGCGAACCCGCCCATCATTTTGGTCCCCCAACACGGATGCGCGCGCCCGCGATCTTGCTGGCCGCGCCGCGCCTGCGGCCCTTGCCCCCGCCGCCCAAACTGTCCCCACTGGAATATCTGCGCGATGTCATGCGCTATAAAGAGACGGGCCGCTATATCGCCGCGATGAGCCTCTACTGGCTGGCGGCGGGCGGCGCCACCCCGTTCATCACCCTCTTTGGCACCCAGACTCTGCACCTGAACGGCAACCAGGCCAGCCAGTTGTTCCTCGTGCTGGTGCTGAGCACGGCGGCGGGCACCGTCTTCGTCACCCTGCTGGCCGACCGGCTCGGCAAGAAGCGGGTGTTGCACGCCGGGTTGGCCGTGTTCGTGCTGGCCGCGCTGGCCGCGTCCGCTGTGCAGGATGTGGGGCAGGCCATCCCGGTCATGGTGCTGGCCGGGCTGGGCAACGCCTGCCCGACTGCGCTGGGCCTGGCTCTGCTGATCGACCTGATTCCCCGCGACCGGGGCGGCGAGTTTATCGGCCTGGCCTCGTTTGTCTGGTCCGTGGTCCAGCCGCTGGGATCATTCTTCTCCGGTTTGCTGGTCGACGTCATGCACTCCGATCGCTGGGCTTTCGGCTTCGCCGCCGTCATGATGAGCCTGGCCGTTGTGGCCCTCTTTTTCGTCCATCCGTCCCCGGCGTTGGTGGCCGCGGAACACGGACCCACCCCTGGCCCATGAGTTAATGCCCTATGCAGTGCCCTACCTGCCATTTTGTGAACCCGCCGGGCATGCGTTTTTGTGGACATTGCGGCGAACGGTTGCCGCCCGCGGCCCCTGCGGAACAGGTCATCGACGAGCGCCGGATGGTGACCACCCTGTTTGCCGATCTCGTCGGCTTCACGGCCATCGCCGAGCAACTGGACCCCGAAGAAGTGAAATGGATCATGGATACGACCCTCGGACGGCTGGCGGCCATTGTCGAGCAGTACGAGGGCACGGTCGATAAGTTCGCCGGCGATAACATTATGGCCCGCTTCGGCGCGCCCCGCTCGCATGAAGACGATGCCGAGCGCGCGGTGCGGGCGGCGCTCGATATGCAACATGCCCTGGCCCAGTTGAGCGCGGAGTTCGAGCCGCGCACCCACGCGCCCCTGCTGATGCGCATTGGAGTCAATACGGGCGAGGTGCTGGCCGGCACGGTCGGCACCGGTCCCGGCCGCGACTACACGGTTATGGGCGATGCGGTGAATGTCGCCTCGCGGCTGGAGCAAGCGGCAGCGCCGGGCCAGGTGCTGGTGGGCCAGATGACCTATCACGCCGCCTGGCGGGCTTTCGACTGGCACAAACTGGCCCCGCTCGTCCTCAAAGGCAAGGCGGAGCCGGTGGCCTGCTGGGAACCCGTGGCAACGCGCGATAGTCCCAACACCGGTCGCAATGTCCACGGCCAGGGCGCGCCGCTCATCGGGCGCGAGCCGGAGATGGCCGCTCTGCGCGCTCTCTATGCGGCGGTGGTCGCCACCGAGGCGCCCCACCTGGGCCTGCTGGTGGCGCCCGCGGGCACGGGCAAAACCCGGCTCGCGGCGGAGTTCCAACGCGCGCTGGCCGCGCACAGCGGGGCGGCGGCGCCCCGCTGGCTGCGCGGGCGCTGCTTGCCCTACGGCCAGAATATCACCTTCTGGGCGCTGGCCGAAATCCTCAAGACGTGCTGTGGCGTCCTCGATAACGACTCACGCGCTGTGGCCCATCAGAAACTCACCGCCAGCGTGCGGCGCACGCTGGGTGCCACCGGCGCCGCGGACGCCGGGCGGGTCATCGACCGGCTGGCCTACACTATCGGCCTGGCCGGCAAGAGCGATGTGCCCGGCGGCGACCTGCCGAGTATGCGCGAGGAGTTGTTCGGGGCCTGGCGCACCTTCTTTACCGCCCTGGCCCGGCAGCGTCCGCTGGTGCTTGTCTTCGAGGATATCCACTGGGCCGATCCCGGCCTGCTCGAACTGATCGGCTATCTGCTGGACACACCCGCGCCCGCGCCCTGGCTGCTGCTGGCGCTGACCCGTCCCGACTTGTTCCATTCCGGGCACCGGGCGCGCTGGACCACCCACGCCCGCGTCCGGCGCTTCGATCTCCCGCCGCTGACCGGGGCGCAAAGCCGCCTGCTGGCGAAGGCCCTGCTGAACGGTCGCCTGCCCGCCGAGGTCGATGCGCTGATCCAGGAGAAAGCCGAGGGCAACCCCTACTACGTCGAAGAACTGCTGCGTATGCTGCTCGAAGAAGAGGTGCTGGCGTTGAGTCCCGGTTCGTCGGGCGATGCGCCGCGCTGGCGGCTCACCCGGCCGCTGGGCGCCGTGCGCGTGCCGCCGACGCTGCACGGCCTGCTGGCCGCGCGCATCGACCGGTTGCCCGAGTTTGAGCGGGATCTCATCCGGCAGGGCGCGGTGGTGGGCCGGGTCTTCTGGCTCGGTGTATTGCGCGCGCTCTATCCGGGCCGCTCGTTCCCCGAACTGGTCCACGGCGTGCGCAACCTGCAAGTGCAAGGGCTGGTCAGCGCCCAGGCCGAATCGACGATGGGCCATGAGCCCGAATATACTTTCACCCACGGCCTGGTGCGTGATGTGGCCTACGGCATGTTGCCCAAGGCCCGCCGCAGCGACAGCCACAACCGTGTGGCCCGCTGGTTCGAGGAAGTGACCGCGGGCCGGCGCGACGAGTACCTGGACCTGGTGGCCTATCACTGGGAGCAGGCCGCCTTGCTGCGCATGGACCTGCCGGCCATGGACCCTGACGGCACCGGCGCGTTGCGCCGCCGGGCCATCGCCACGCTACGCGAAGCGGGCGAGAAGTCCCAGGCGCGGCAACTCTACGACTCGGCGCGTGGTTTCTATGATCGCGCGCTGCGCCTGGCCGCGCCTTCCGCGCCCGGCGAACCGGTGCTACTGCCGCCCGGCGATCCGAACGATCTGTTGCCGTCGCCGCACGGCTTTCTCGAACTGCTCTGTCTCCATGCCCAATGTTTGCAGGAGTTGGACGACTGCGATCCCGCGCTGGACGAGTTGCAGCAGGTGCTGGCCGCCACCGAGGCGCGGGCGGCGCGCGGCGATATCGATTGGGTGGATCTCCGCGCCAAGGCCCTCTACCAACTGAGCCGCATCGCCGCCGACCGGGGCGACTGGGATCAGGCGGAGGAGCAGGCCAACGTGGCGCTCGCCCTGGCCCGCGCCGTCCGCGATACCGGCTTGCAGGCCAATATCCTGCGCACCCTTGGCCGGGTGGCCCATTTCCGGGGTGACCTGGCCGTGGCCCGCCGGTTCTACGAGCAGGCGCTGGAGATCTACCGGCTGGCGTCCGACCGCAGCCGCGAGGCGCTGATCCTGTGGAGCATCGGCCAGACCTATCAGGACTCGGGCGCCGCCGGCCGGGCCGCGGCCTGTTTGCAGCAAGCCGCCACGCTGTTCGACGCCCTGGGCCAGCGCCGGTCCAAAGCGCGGGTGCTGCGTGACCTGGGCATGGGCGCCTACTGGCACGGGGATCTGCCCGCCGCGGAACTTGGGCTGCGCGAGGGGTTGAGCCTGGCCGAGGAGGTGGGCGACGCCACCAACCAGGCCGATTGCCGGACCTACCTCGGCGTTACGCTGACGGCGCTCGGCCAACTGGCGACTGCGGAGGAGTTGCTAAGTACTTCGGTCGAGATCTACCGCGACCACCGTGATCGCCCGGCGGAGGCCGTGGCCCTGTACTATCTGGGCAACGTCTATTTGCAGCAGGACGCGTTGGAGTCCGCGGAGATCGTCTTGCAGGAGTCGCTGGCGATCTGCCTCAAGATCGGCCAGCACCTGAGCTTACCGGAGCCGTACCGCTTGCTCAGCGAACTGCGGCTGCGGCAGGGCGATCTGCCCGCAGCCCGGTCTTACGGCGAACAGGCGTGTGCGGCGGTGGCCGACGAGGATTTCTACTCCCAGGCGACCACCGCCCGGTCGCTTGCGATGGCCCTGGCCGCCGCGGGTGACTTCCCCGCGGCGCGGCGGCAATTCGAGGTCAGCATTGCCGCCTGTCGCCAGGCCGGCCTGCGCCTGGAACTGGCCGGTACCTGTCTGGAGTATGCGACCCGTTTGCGCGCATACGATCCGGCGGGCGCGGCTACCTACCTGACTGAGGCACAGGGCTTGCTTAAGAACAGCAGGGCTATGTTGTACGAGCAACGCATGTCGGCGCTGCTCACCCAGGCAGTCGCTCTAGCTGACGCGGCGACAGGCTTACAGGAGGTACCAGCAATGGCTAACGAGCACAACCGCGGCCATGGCAGCCACGGCAATCGCGGCCCCGGCACCGACGCCGGCAGCATCCCGCGCGAGCTTCCCGAGAACGACGATCAGGATCGCTGGGAGTCGCGTGGTGATCGCAGCCCCGGCACGGATGCCGGGAGCATCCCGCGCGAGCTTGGCGCGCACGATCCTGGGCACGAGGGCCATGAGCACGATGGTTATGAGCTTCACGGCCGCGCAGGGGATCGCGGTGTCGGCACCGATGCGGGGAGCATCCCGCGCGAGTAGCACTCACCCCGCGATTTATCACTCGTCCTACAACCGGCGCCACCCGCCATATGCGGGTGGCGCCTCTTCTTGCTCGCCGGGCCGCCGGCTAACCTGCGCCGGCCTGCCCATCAGACGCTAACCACCGGCTCGAAGTTCTGGATGTCTTCCCGCGACCCCCCCTGGCCTTCACCATAACTGCTGTAACTGGCGACAAACTCAATAGTGCGCAACCACTTCACCAACTTGAAGCCAACCTGCGTCTCGACGCGCAACCGCAGCGGCGCGCCGTGCGGCACCGAGAGCGGCTGGTAGTTCATCTCATAGGCCAGGATCGTTTGCGGCAGCCGGGCCATTTCGATGGGCAGCGACTCGTGGAACGGGCGGCCCTTCGCATCCAACTGCTCCGAGACGAACATCATGTAGCGCGCGCCCGGCATGGGCAGGCAGCGGTTCAGAATCTCGCTGAGCGGCACCCCGCCCCATTCGGCGATCCCCGTCCAGCCCTGGATGCACTGGTGTTTGGTGATCTGGGTCTGCTTGGGCAACGCTTCAATGTCGGCCAGGGTCAGGTGTAACGGCGTTTGGACGAGGCCGCGCACTTCCAGCACCCAGTCCTCGAAGTTGCCGGCCACCAGGCGTTGATAGTCCTCCGACTCGGGCGGATAGCCGTTGAGGATCATGGTCGGGGAAATATCGTCCGGCGGATAGGTCTGGCGGGAACGCAGGCGATAGGAGAGCGTGCGCAGCCCCGGCCGGATGATCGCGCCCAGGATGTGCTGCCAGGTGCGTGGCGCGCCCCGCGATGCCCGCGAAGTCAGCGCCCAGATGACCGCGCTCAGCACGATGATCCCCAGTCCGATGGCGATAGCGAGGCCCTGATCATGATCGTGCTGGCCGAAGATGATATTGCCCATGTTCTCCCCAAAGCCCGTGACCACCACCATCGTCACGTGGATGAGGATAAACAGCAGGAAGGCCATGAGGCCCAGGAAGTGCAGGCTGCGCGCGCCCTGCCGCCCGCCGAAGAGTTTGACATAGCGGGGAAAGCGGGCGTCGATGGCCGGCGACTGCGCCGCCCCGGTCAGGATCAGGAAGGGCGCCAGCAGGAAGACCACGGCCCCGTAGGCGATCTGCTGGAGCGCGTCGAACGGGTTGAACGCGCTGGGGGGCGGCGTCTGCAACGTCAGATAGCCCACGAAGGTCTGCCAGGCTTCGGGAATCACGTTCCAGGACGTGGGAATGAGCCGCTGCCAGCCGCCGGACGCGATGAGCGCGATTACATAGATGAGGCCGTTCAGGGTCCAGAAGCCGACGCTCACAAAGTGCCAGTGCCGGCCCAGCCCCAGGTTATTCCCGCCCGGCTGGGCGATCCAGGGCGACCACTCTTCCTCTTGTTCCCGCGCGATCCAGGGCCGTTCCGGGTTGATTACTTTACGTGTGAATTTGAGCCATTCGGTGCCGGGGATGCAATGGTCGTTCCAGTACAGCCGCGGGTAGGCCGCCAGGATCTGGATTCCCGCCCGGATGACAAAGCCCATCAGTAAGAAATTGATCCAGTGGGTCACGCGGATCCATGCCGGAAAGCCGTGGACAGGGTCGTTCATCGCCGATTACCTCCGTTGCGCGGTCCTGGGGCGGAGTCAGGATCGCACTGTCCTGCCCAACCTGCCTTAGCCGGCCGCGGGCGATGGCCTTTCACACCGATGGGGGAAACGTCTCTACAGGAATCGACAGGTTAGCGCCTTGCGTTTGCAAGTATATTCACGGCTCTTTCAGCATAAACAGGGCCACCCTCACCGTCACCCCCGCCTACACCGCCGCGGACCGGCTGCATCGCGTTCCAGTCGTATTGGTCACTCTGCGCGCAGCCCAGGGTCCCGGCTTGAGGCCCGCCGGAGGGGGGATGCTTCGCTGCGCAAAGAATCACCGATCCCGGCGGCTAGCCGTGGCAGGGGGGCAGGATAATTGGGCCCAGGGGTATGGTGGGCGGGGGCCGGCGCTTGGGCAGGCGCGTTGGCCCCCGCCGGAGGGCCTCCGGGCGCACCCGGCCTAATACTGGATCAGCGTGACGACGTTGTACTTGCCCAGTTGCTCACGGGCGTGGAGGAAGGTCAGCTCGATCAGAAAGCCGAGGGCCATGACCTGCCCGCCCAGGTGCTCGACCAACTGGATGGTGGCCCGCGTGGTGCCGCCCGTCGCCAGCAAGTCGTCGACGATGACCACCCGTTCGCCCACGTCGATGGCGTCGCGGTGCATCTCGACGGTGTTGGTGCCGTACTCTAGCGCGTATTCAGCGGTCACGGTGGGGGCGGGGAGCTTGCCGAGCTTGCGCGCGGGCACGAACCCGGCGCCCAGCAGGTAGGCCAGTGGCGCTCCGAAGATGAAGCCCCGCGACTCGACCCCCACGATCTTGGTCGGCTGGTAGGGGCGGAGCCGGTTCGCCATCTTGTCCAGGCACTCATGGAACGCCTCGGCGTCTTTGAGCAGGGTCGTAATATCGCGGAACATGATGCCGCGGACCGGAAAGTCCGGTATATCACGGATTTTGGCGACTAGCGCACTTTGTTCCACTGTCAGGTCACTCTCCTTTGTGGCAGGATGCCCATCCTTCATCCATTGTAGCACATTCGACTCACGCCGGGCAATACTTTGCGCCGGCGGATAGCTCAACGGGCCGTGAGGCCGCGCCCCGGCGTCCGGCGGCATGGATGATCCTGTAGGCAAGCGGCGGGCCAACGCAAAAAAGCGCGACGGCCGGAAGCCCGGCTGTCGCGCCAAACCGCGGGTGATTGCGCGCTTACGCTTCCTTGCTTGCGGCCTGGTTGCGCAGGCGTAACTGCCGGGTGACGAGCATCGCCAGGCCGAGCAGGAACCCGATGAACGGGAACTCACCGCCTGTCTTGGGGATCGTGTTCGTCGTCCCGCCGCCGGCCGTCGGGGTGCGCGTGGCCGTCGCCTTCGGCTTGGGCGTCGCGCCCGGCAGGCTGGCGATAGCCGTCGCCGTCCGCTTCGCCTGCGGCGTGCCCGCCGCCGAAACCGTCACGGTGACTTTGTCCGACGTGATGCCTGCGGGGGTCTGATCGTAGACGAGCCGTGCCTGGTTGGCGAAGCTCGTGCCCGGATTGCCGATCACGCTGGTGATGATGGTCACGGTGATGCGCGCGCCGGGCTGGATCGTGCCGAGATTCGCCGAGAAGGTCTGCCCGCGCAGGTCGATGCTGCCCGCGCTGGCGCTGCTGTGGCCGAGATCGACCAGCGCGCCGGCCGGCACGTCGTCGGTGAGGCGGGCGTTGGTCGCCACGCCGCTACCGGCGTTCCAGATGCTGATCGTGAAGCGCGCCGTCTCGCCGGGGCTGACTTCGTTGTGGTCCACGCTCTTCGTGATGCGCACGTCATTGGCCGGTGGCGTGGGCACTTGCGTCGAGAGGATGACCGACGTGGGTTGCGCCGACGGCGGTGGGGGCGGCGGCGGGGGCGGCGGCGGTACCGGGCTGGCCGTCATGGTCGCCCCGCTCACCGGGCTGGCCGAAGCCGGCACGCCGATGCTGAAGCTGAAGCGGGACCCGGAGTCGCCATAGCCGTTGGCCTGCTTGATGTGCAGCACGGCGGAATAGCTACCATTGCCGAGTACGCCCGCCGGGATGACATAGCTGGTCGCCTTGCCCAGGTCGTTGCTGTCGAGCACCTGGTTGCCGGCGCTGAGAATCCGCACACTGTAGGTGTCGTTGCCGTTGCGGCTGGTCCAGGTCAGCGTGACCGGCAGCGTGACGTTGCTGCCTGCCGCGGGGCTGCCCAGTTGCACATCGGCAATATCGAACGTGGCGAAGGTCAAGGTGGCACCTGCCGTGTAGTTCTGGCCCAGGGTAGCCCAGTAGGCCAGGCTATTGCTCGCACCACCCGAATAGCGGATATAATAGAGCATATTGGCCGGGCTGGCCGGCGGGTTGCTGAAGCGGTACGCGCCGTTGTTGTCGGTCTGCGCGGTGGCGATGATCGTGTCCGTGCCGCCGCCCGCCTGGCGTAGCTCTACCGTCACGCCCGGCGCGGCCTGGCCGTTGCGGGTCACGATGCCGGTGATAGCGCCTCCGGCGCCGCCACCGCCGCCACCGCCGCCACCACCGCCGCCACCGCCGCCACCGCCGCCACCGGTCGGCGTGTTGGTCGGCACGCTACCAATGGGCGTTGGCGTAGCAGAGGCGCCCGGCACCGGGGTATCGGTTGCGCCGCCTACCTGGGTGGGCGTGGCCGTATCTGTCGGAACCGGCACCTGCGTGAAGGTGGCGAAAGGCGGCGGCGTCGAGAACGTCGGGATCGGGCGTAGCGTGGGCGTCGGGTTGCCGCCGCCCCCCGGTGTGTTCGTCGGGCCGGGCGTGTCGCTGGGACCGACCGTGCTGGTCGGGATAATGGGCGTATCGGTCGGGATGGGGGTGTTGGTGGGCGTCGGGGTGTCCGTGGCCGTCGGGGTATCCGTCGGCGTCGGGGTATCCGTCGGCGTTGGCGTGGGCGGCTCCAGCACCACCGACACCGGGTTGCTCATCAGTTGCTGTCCGTTGGTCCAGATTACGGTAGCCGTATTCTGGATCGTCGCATTGGCGTTCGCGGGCACCTGCACCGTGATGGTCACGACGCGCGACTCCCCAGAACTCAGCGCGCCGTTCACGCAGGTGACGTGGTTGCCCGCCGCGCTGCAAGTGGCCCCCGGCCAATCGGATGAGACATCGCTGACGGTCACCTCGGCGGGCACGGTGTCATCCACGCGCACGCCCACCACGTCGGTGCTGACGGCACTGACGCGGATGCTGAAGGTGAACGTGCCGCCCGCGGGGACGCTGCTCGCCGACGCGGACTTGGTGATCGTCACCCCCGCGCCCTGCGGCGCGGCGCGCGTGTCGCTGAACAACGTCAGCCCGAACGGCAGGATGATCAGCAGCGCCGCCAGGGGCAATAGCGTGCGCTCGGCCAGGGTCCAGCGCACCGGGCGGCCGGCGCCGGGGCCGGCATACCCCATGCCGAAGAACTGCTGGATCGCTCCGCCAAGGGATCGCCAGAGGGCCTTCATAGTCGATCTCCTAGTTGGTGCCACGCCCACTGGGGTGCCGCCGTCACTGCGGGCCAGGGCGGGGATTGCCTGCTTGGTCGGGCCGCGCTATCGAGCGCGGTCCGGCGCGACATACTTCGGATCAAGGTCCGCGATGACAATCAGGCGATGACTGGCGATTTTCACCGGGGTGCAGGTGATGAGGGTCAGGCGCGCGTCACTGGTGGGCGCCATAACTTCAATCGCCGTGGGTTTCACGATTTTCGTGGTGCGGACGATGTAATGAAAAATCCCGCGCCCGCTGTAGACGAAAATGTCGTCACCCTTTTTCAGTTTATCGAGGTTCATGAACACGGAGCCGCGGATATCGCGGTGCCCGGCGATCACGACGTTCCCGGTGTCGCCGGGGTTGGCCGTGCCGGTGTGGTGGCCGGCCATGAAGTCCGCCACTTCCCACTCCCAGGTATCGAAGCGCACCGTGACTTCGCGCACGCGGCTATCCAGCTTGATGCGGGGGATGCGGATCTCGGTCGGCAGGGCGGGGTTGCTTTCGACGGCGTCGCTGCTGTCCGCCGCGGGCGTCCCGGCGGCGCCGGCCATGGTCCCGGTGATCGTCGTGGTGATCTGATCGAGGACGGCCTGCTCGCCGCGCCCGCCCAGGCCGGCCAGGCGGTCCCGAACCACGTCATCGCGGCTCTGGATGGCCGCGACGGGTGCCGCGCGCTGGGCCGGGGTGCCGGCCACGGGTACGTGTACCGCTGCGGCGACCTGGGGCAACGGATTATTCGCTTTTGGGGGGGCGGGATGCGCGGGAACCTGCACCGCCGCCATTTCGGCGGCAATGTTGTCGTCCGTTTGCGAATCGGCAAACAACCACTGGAAGACGACGTAAAAGAAGAGGAGGACGAAGGCGACCTCGGCCAATTGCAGCCCGACATCAATGCCCTTGCGCATCTGCGGGGTTTGCATCCAGGCCGGACCCCGCCGCTTCTGCGGCCGGACCACTGCGGCCAGACCGCTACGGCGGAAGCGGTCGGCGGAGGCGGGCGCCCCGTGCCAATGCGCGCCGGCTGCCGCACGGGCCAGCGCCGCGCGCGCTTCCTCGGCACTCAGCCGCCGCGTGATCCGGCCTTTGCGCGCGGGCGGATCAGGTCCCGCCAGCCCGGCGGGTCGCAAAGTCGCGGGCGGAGCCGCCAGCTCCGCGGGCGCGCGCCCGGCAATCGTGCGGAGCATGCGTTTTGATTCGCGCCGCCGCTTCTCGGCGATCAGAGACTCCAGCTCGGAGATGCTCAGCTTCTCCAGGTCCGGTCCTTGCGCGTCCATGGGTTGCGTACTCCTGGCACAGAATCTCACCCCGCGACTCTCATATTATGTCGCGTGACTGTAGTATAGCACCGAATATGGGGCCTGTCAATGGTTTGTGCTAGCATAGGCGCTAACGGGCAACAGGCACGTTCGCCGCCATACACTTTATGCTTGCGTAAGGAGTAATATCTGGGCCGGCCCCTCGGCCAGGGCAGCAGCAGGGGGCAGGGGACGGCGCGGCCCCGTATCTTCGCGCCGGCTTGAATTATCGGCGGGCGGCGTGCCGCGATGGTGGGGGTTGCGACCGGGGCCGGTGTTGCACCAGTCCCGGTCGCTGTTTACGGGATTTCCGTCTCGACCGGGATATCGTTATCGCCCAGGCCGGCGGTGCTGCTGTTGCTCTCGGTCGTGCCGGGATCGGCGTCGACAATGGGCGCGGTGGCGTCGCGGTTC
>JAICKM010000746.1 GCA_025927935.1 Chloroflexia bacterium
AGGTTGGGCCAGGATCAGCGTCACCGAGAAGCCCCTGCGCCGCAGCCCCAGCAGGGTATCGAACAAGCGCTGGTTCGCGCTGCCGGTGATGACGACGAAGGTTGTGCCCCAGGACGCATGCACGCCCGCGCGGTGCAGCAACTCGGCGAACGCGGCGCCCTGGGTCATCTGCACGCGGGCCAGCGTCTCCAGCACGTTGGTCATCAGGTGGGCACGCTCGGCGCGCGGCGGCAGGGCAATATACCGCTGCGCGCCGACGAGCGGGTCCATCGCCTCAGTGATGAGGCCCACGGCCAAGCCTTCCTTCAGGATGATGTGGCTGGCGATGGACGCGGCGGCCACAATCGCCAGTTCGGTAGCCGGGTAGCGCCGCGTGATTTCGTAGTCGTCTTCGTCCAAATCCAGGCAGATCAGCGTTTCGCGGGCGATGGCCGGCTGGTATTGCTTGACGACCAATCGCCCTGTGCGCGCGGTCGCCGTCCAGTGCATGCGGCGCATGGCGTCGCCGCGCTGATAGTCGCGTACCCCCATGATGCGGCTGGCATCTTCAAACAGCGGCGATTGCACCGGCAGCGCGACCATGGGGGAGTGCGTGGGCAGGCCCAACTCGTGCAGCGCGACGACGCGCGGGTAAACAGTGAGGCGGTTCGGCTCCGCGCCCTGGCCGGTGCGCCGGGCTAGGCCCAGCAGATCGCCCAGTTCCAGGCTGAGTGGCCCGATGGTATAGTAGCCCCGGTGCCGGCAGGCCAGCGTGTAGCGGTAGTGCCACTCGCCATACGCGCCGAGCGTGATCACCTGGCGGTCAAAGGGTACGGCCATCAGTGGCACGGGCAGCGATTCGCTCACCTCCACCCAGGGGATGGGCAACCACCCGCCGTTACGCACGGTCAGATCCACGGCCACCCGGTCGCCGGTGAAGGCATGATCGGAGAAGGCGCGGCGCACGCCGAGATGCCCGATCGCGCGGCCCATCCAGATGCGCGACAGGACATAGAGTGCGGCGAGAAAATAGACGACGGTGACGAAGAAATCGACGCGCAACGCCAGGGCGATGATCAGGAGCACCACCAGCAGGGGAACGAAGTTGCGCATGGCCGGCGCTCCTATTGCTTGTCGCCGAGATCGAGGGGGGTGTGCTGCACGATGTCCGCGACGATGGTCCGCGCATCACGCCCACGCAACTGGCTCTCCGGCTTGATGCTGATGCGGTGCGGCAGGGTCAGCGGGGCCATTTCCCGCACGTCTTCCGGCACGACATAGTCGCGGCCATGCAGCGCGGCGAAGGCTTGCGCGCTCTTATAGAGCGCCAGCGACCCGCGCGGGCTGGCGCCGACCGCAATATCCGGGTGGCTGCGCGTGGCGCGGACGATACCCAGGATGTATTGCTCCAGCGTTTCGTCCACATGCACATCGGTGATCAGGTCGTACAGCGCCGGCAACTGGCTGCCGTCCACGACCTGGCCGATCTGCTCGATGGGGTGCTGCTTACGCAGATTACGCAGGATCTGGAGTTCGTCGCCGGCCTCTGGATAGCCCATGGTCATATGGATCAGAAAGCGGTCAAGCTGCGCCTCCGGCAGTGGGAAGGTGCCCTCGAACTCGACCGGGTTTTGCGTCGCCAGCACGACAAACGGCGCGGGGAGGCGACGGGTCACGCCGTCCACCGTCACCTGCTGCTCCTGCATGGCCTCCAGCAGCGCCGATTGCGTGCGCGGCGTGGCCCGGTTGATCTCGTCGACCAGCAGGAAGTTGACGAAGACCGGCCCCGGTTGGAACTCGAAGGCATTGGCCTGCTGGTTATAGATGCTCACGCCGGTCACATCGTTGGGCAGCAGGTCGGGCGTACACTGGAGCCGCTTGAAGGCCAGGCCCATGCTGGCGGCCACGGCGCGTGCCAGCATCGTCTTGCCCGTGCCCGGCACGTCGTCGATCAGTACATGGCCCTGGCAGAGCATCGCCACCAGCACATACTCGATCTGTGGTCGCTTGCCGACGATGACCGTCTCCACATTCTGGATGACGCGCTCGGCGAACTGCGTAAGGGGGGTAGTCGTCGTGGTCGTCGCCATTGGGGATCCCGGCTCCTTTTGCGGGCCATCCGCTGAACGGGTTACCTGCGTCTGCCGTGCTGCGTCTGCTACGAGGATAGCATGTTCCTCCGGCAACGTCAATGATCAGGCGAGATTGTACCGGGTGGCCGGCAAATGAACATGCGCGGCTCGTCGCCCAGGCGCGTGAAGATGATCGTGCGGGCGGCAGGGCCGTGCAGCTTGAGCCGGGGCCGCAGCGCCTCCGGTTCCAGGGCGATGCCGCGCTTCTTCAACTCCACCGTGCCCACCTGTAACGCGGCCAGCCGCCGGTTGAGCAGCTTCAGGTTGAACGGATGCGCCTCGTCTATCTGGAAGCCCCGCGCGAACGGCGTGGCGACGGCTTGCCGCCCGGTCAGGTAGGCGATCTGCGAATCGATCTGCGCCAGCCCCAGCAGCTGGGCCAGCGGGCGGACGAGTCCCGCGCGGATCACGGCCCCGTCCGGCTCATACAGGTACGCCTGGGGCGGCGTCACCGGGCAGGCGTCGGGCGCATCCGCGTCGGTGAGGGTGGCGTCCGCAGGCAGCAGGGTGGCCCGGCGGCCCACGCCCGGCGTCGCCAGACCGCGTGTCCAGAGCACCGCTTCCTTCACGGCGCCCTGCAAAGAGACGATCTCCACTTCCGCGACCAGCCCTTGGTATTGGGCGTCATATCCCATAAGATCCGTGTAGTTGATACCTGGCGCCACCTTGACAGCCAGGTCGATCCCACCGTAGCGATCCAGGATAAAGCCGAGGGGCGGCTCGTAATCCGCCGGGCTGAAGATGCGGCGGCCTTCCTCGCCGCGGCGGCCCGGATCGCAGAAGGCGGCGTTATAGCTGCCCGCCCGCAGGGGCGATGCCAGCAGGTCGGCGCAGATGCAGGCCGCGTCACGCTCATAGACGGCAAGGTTGTGGCGAGCCAGCCGCAGGCGGCTGGGATCGCGGTCGAGGGCCAGCAGGCGGGCGGCGGGAGCGGCCAGGGCCAGGCTATCCCCGCCGATGCCGCAGGTGAGATCAGCGACCCGGCGCCCGGCGAAGCGCGCCGCACGGTGGGCCGCGACCGGCTCGGCGCTGGCCTGCTGCAACCCGGCGGCGGTAAAGAGCATGGCCGCCGCCCGCGTGAACTTCGTGCCGCCCCGGCGGCGCAGGGTGGCCTGCTCCAGCACCGCCCCGGCTTGCTCCGGTGGCAGCGTGCGTCGCAGCAGACTCAGGTCGGCCAGGCGGCTCTTCTCGGTTAGCGGCAGGGTGGCCGCCGCTTCCAGCCGGCGCGCGCCCTCGGCGCTGAGCAAGAAATCGACGATCTCGGTTGGTAGCTCGCTGGTTGTCATGCGGTGGGCGCCTCCACGCTGGGCAAGTTGTCTGCCTCAGTGTACCAGATCGGTCCACGCCCGGACAGAGAGCGCACCGGTGCTCCGCCGAAGGGC
>JAICKM010000561.1 GCA_025927935.1 Chloroflexia bacterium
CCTGGGTGCGCAATTCCATCACGTTCTGCCAGCGCTCCAGCCCTTCGTCGGAGCCGTCTTGCAAAAAGTCACCCAGGCGCGTGTCTTCGAGCACCTTGTCCAGCAGATCGGGCAGGTTCAACTCCTCGCGCACGCCGATAAAGCTGTTCAGCGTGCGCAGCACCGGCAGCAGGCGCGCCGTGGGCACGCCCAGGGCCGGCCCGCCGCCCTCGCCCTGGTCCCCTTCCTCCATCAGTTGCAGGATGGTGTAGACCGGCACGCCGCGCGCCGCCGCGGCTTTGTCCAGGTCGCTCAACGTTTTGGCGCCGATGCCCTTGCCCAGCGGGGTGTTGTTGATAGCGCGGGCAAAAGCCACGCTGTCGAACGGGTTCTGGATCAGGCGCAGCAGAGCCAGCACGTCCTTGATCTCTTTGCGGCTGTAGAACCGCACCCCGCCGACCATCTGGTAGGGCACGTTATAGCCCAGGAACGCCTGCTCGACGGCGCGGGACTGGGCGTTCATGCGGTACATCACGGCGAAGTCGCGCCAGCGGCCCAACCCGCGCTTCACGGCCCGCGAGATCTCCTTGGCGACGTACCCCGCTTCGTCGTTCTCATCATACGCCTCGTAGACGGTGATCGGTACGCCTTTGGAGTTCTCCGTCCAGAGGTTCTTTTCCTTGCGCTCGGTGTTGGGCAAGATCACGCTCTGCGCGGTGTTGAGAATCGTCTGGGTGGAGCGATAATTCTGCTCCAGCAGGATCACTTTGGCGTCCGGGTAATCGCGCTCGAAGTTGAGGATGTTTTGAATATCGGCCTGCCTCCAGCCGTAAATGCTCTGGTCGGGGTCGCCCACAACGCAGAGGTTGCGGTGCTGGTCAGCCAGCATCTTAACCATCATATACTGCGCGTGGTTGGTGTCCTGGTACTCGTCCACCAGGATGTGCTGGAAGCGGCGTTGCCACTTGTCGCGCACGGCGGGGATCTCGACGAGCAGCTTGATCGGCAGGCGAATCAGGTCGTCGAAGTCGACGGCGCGGTTGCGGGTAAGCAGTTCCTGGTAGCGTTTGTAGACGCGGGCGGCGATCTCCTGAAAATAGTTCTCGGTGACCTCCGCGGCGGCGGCGGGTTCCAGCAGCGCGCTTTTCGCCTTGCTGATGAAGGACAGCACGGCGCGCGGGGCATATTGCTTCTCATCGAAGTTGAGGTCCTTGAGCGCCTGCTTAACCAGCCCCAGTTGATCCTCGTCGTCGTAGATGGCGAAGTCGCGGTCGTAGCCGATCTTGTCGATGTCCTGGCGCAGCATGCGCACGCCGAGAGCGTGGAAGGTGCCGACGGTAATCTTGTTCGCGTCCTCGCCGCAGAGCGCCTCCAAGCGGTGCTTCATCTCCTTGGCCGCCTTGTTGGTGAATGTCACGGCACAGATGCGGTAAGGATCGACATGGGCGGCTTCCACCAGGTAGGCGATGCGATGGGTCAGCACGCGGGTCTTGCCGCTGCCGGGGCCGGCGATGATCAGGATCGGGCCTTCGACCGTCTGCACGGCGGCCTGCTGGGCCGGGTTGAGGCCGTGCAGCAGGTGCGCGCCGGCATCGGGCGACAGGCCGGAATGAGCTTGGGAATACGTCACAGGGGAGGGGCCTCCGCTTCGATAAAATCCGACATATCCCTTATTTTACCCGATCTACCTGGATGCTTGCCAGGACCCTGCACGCGCAATACATGCGTATCTTCTTGGGACCAGTGGGGAAGGCACCTTGCGCGGAGCGGCACTTTTCACGGGCGCCGTAAACCTGTTATACTCGCAACCAGTAGTAATCTCTAAAGTCCCTGCAACCCGCGCCTCCTGATCGCTGGGTGCTGCGTCTTCGTCTACGGTAAGAGAAGCCTATTACTATGGCTCGTTCCACGCCCGTTTCCCACGCCCCCCTACCATGACTAGAATCGACTGGCGCAATCTCATCTTCATGACCGGGACATATATTGTGCTGGTGCTATTCCTTTCCCCGAATCGCGAGTACTCGGTAATTGACGACTGGATTTATGCGCAAGCGGCGCGTCATGTGCAAGTGCTCGGCTGGTATGCCCGCCCGGATTGGTCGGTTGCCAGCCTGGTGGCACAGGCGTGGTGGGGAAGCGCCTTAGCGACGGTGTTCGGCTACAGCCTGACTACCCTGACCTACTCCACGCTCGTCCTCGCCTGGATAGGCGTCCTCTGCTTCTATCGTATCCTGCGCCTGGTGGGCGTGACCGCCGGGGTCGCGCTGTTCGGCGCTCTGCTGCTGCTGTTGAACCCGGTTTACTTGCATCTCGGCTACAGTTTCATGACCGATGTGCCGTTTGTAGCCCTGCTGCTGGCGTCCACCCTATGCGCGCTTCTGGGCCTGCAACGGGACGATGATTGGCTGCTGCTGGCGGCCATGCTCCTAAGCGGTCTGGCTGCCCTGGTGCGGCAGCCGGGTATCATCGTGGCAGGTGCTTTGTTCGGCTATCTCGTCCTATCCCGCGGCCTCACTCGCCGCCGAACGGCTATCGTGCTGATCCCGGTGTTGATTTTGGGCATCTACTTGATCTGGGATCAGGCCCAACCGCTACCGCCCGCTATCGCCGCGTACACCAGTGGACCGGAGATCGCTAGTACGGCCAATACCGGGTTGGTGTTCGCCGTGGTGAAGGGCTTCTTCCGGGCGCTGCTGATCTTGCCGGCCCTGGGCTTGTGGCTGCTACCACTTGCTGCCGTGACCTTCCGTGTTCACCTCCGGCCGGCCGCCTGGGCCTTGGCTGGTGGTCTGGCGCTGCTGATGGTGTATACATATCGCCAGATTCCGGCCAAGCAGATGCTGATGCCGCTCGATTACACGGCAAGTGTGCTGACGAGTCATGGCTTCTGGATTTTTAATGACTCCATACCTCCGCCGGTACTCACACCCGCCGCCTGGGCGGTGATCAGCGTGATCATGATCGCGCTCTCCGCCTGGCTCCTGGTGGCTTTGGCGACCCGCCTGGTAGCCAGGTTACGGTTGCTCTTGATCCGCCCGGCTTCCGTCGCGCTCATCGATTTCGTCTATCTGGGCGGCGCCCTGGTGGGGCTGGCCGGCGTGTTCGGGGTGCAATTATACGACCGTTATTTGCTGCCCTTGTTGCCGTTCCTGGTTATCTGGCTCCTGCGGCGCTGCGCCGGATTCGGTCGTGTCGCCTGGGTAGGGGCCATAGCCCTGCTGCTGGCAGTGGGCGGTTTCAGCATCCTTGCCCAGGCCGATTTTGCCGATCGCGCGGTGGCCCATTGGACCGCCGGCAACATGTTGCTGGCGCGCGGGATCCGGTACAGCGACCTCACCGGAGGCTACGAGTGGAACGGGATGCATTACTATGACGATCTGGGGAACCGGCGGCCCGACAGCCGGGATTTCCATCCGGGGCAACTGGCCGATTTGCCCTACATGTTGAGTGATACGCCGCATAAGGGCTATCATGAAGTCGGCCGTATACCGTACTTCAGCCGGCTCGGCGGCTTTACGTGGCGGACTGTGCTAATGTTGGGTCGTGACGGAACGACGCGGGCGGAGGATAATCGCTCCATCCGTCCGGCGGAGTGCGGGGTGCCCGATTCCCTGTGGGGAAGCACACGCCCGACCCAGGCCGAGTAGGCGCCGGCCCGAGTGAGACTTCTGACGCCCGACCGGAGAAGTCGCATTCTCCTCCTGCCGCCCGTGGGATTCTGCCTGTGCTGAATCAGATCCGCTTACCGTGCTTGCTACCTGATCCAAGTTCCGCCCTTTGGCGGAACTGCCCTTACAACCTGCGACCGGGCATGGGAGTTGCTTCGTAGGTTATTATAGAAGGGCGTTCCGCCGGGGTGTGGCCCGGCTTTCCGCATTGTGCACAGGAGATCCTCTTTGAAAGACCTGAAACCTCTCATTCCCTATTTGCGCACGCATCAGGGCGCTATCCTCCTGGGCGTCATTATGTCGCTGGGCGGGACCATCCTGGCCCTGTTGCAGCCGTTTCTGATTGGCAGCGCCATTGATGCCCTCCAGCATAGCCGTCCGATTAGTGACATTCTGCAACTGGCCGCGCTGATCCTCGGATTCGCGGCGGTGCAGGGGGTGTTCACCTTCTTCACCCGCTACACGATCAACAAAGTCTCGCGCGAGGTGGAGTACGAGCTACGGCGCGATTATTTTGCCCACCTGGAGCGCATGCCGCAGAGCTTTTTCCAGGGTATGCATACCGGCGACATCATGGCCCGCGCGACGAACGATATGAGCGCCGTGCGCGGCTTTATCGGCCCCGGCATCCTGAACACGTCGAACACCGTGCTGATGTTTATTATCGCCTCTGTGCTGATGTTCGGTATCGACGCCAAGCTGGCCGTGATCGCCGTGCTGTTTCTGCCGCTGGTCAGTGTGGCCTTTACCGTCATCGGAAATAAGATGCACCAGCGTTATGAGAAGGTGCAGGCCCAGTTCGGCAACCTGTCCACACGGGCGCAGGAGAACTTCTCCGGCATCCGCGTGATCAAGGCATACGCGCAAGAAGACCTGGAGATCGGGCGCTTCGCCAAAGCGAACCGTGAGTATGTGCGGTTGGCGATGGATTATCAGCGGCTCTCCGGGCTGCTCTGGCCTCTGATGACCTTTGTGCTGGGCGTCACTGCGGGCCTGATCCTGTTTGTCGGCGGCAGCGACGTGATCGCCGGGCACATCACCCTCGGCCAGTTTGTGCAGTTCAACGGCTATCTCGGCATGCTCAGTTGGCCGATGATCGCGCTGGGCTGGGTGGTCAACCTTTATCAGCAGGGCGCGGCGTCCATGCGCCGCATCTCCGAGGTGATGCAGCAGGAGCCGGCGATAGCCGACCGGCC
>JAICKM010000452.1 GCA_025927935.1 Chloroflexia bacterium
GGGCGTGGGCGTGGGGCCGGGCAAGACGACGACGGTAATGGAGCGGGAGACGGTTCCCGCCGGATTGGTGGCGGTCAAGATGAAGGTGTGCGTGCCCGGCTGGGGCAGCACTACATCCCGGCTCCCGGCGCCGGAGGAGCCGGGATCGAGGGACACGCCGTCGAGCGCAACGTTCTTCGCGCCGTCTACCTGCCAGGCCAGGGTGGTCGGCTGGCCGAGGGTCATCGTCAACACGCTGGCCGTGAAGGCGGTGATCGTGGCGGGGCGCAGGAAGAGCACCGACAGCGTACTTGTGCTGGTCAGGCCGGTGGCGCCCGTGGCGACCAGTTGGTAATCGACCAGGCGCGACGTGGACAGCCCCAGGTTATCGGCCGGGCGCGCGCTTTGGAAGACGGCCGTGTCGCGGGCAGCGGTCACATCCCAAACGATATCGGGCCGCACGGTGGGCGGCGGACTCCCCGGTGTGGCGACGGCGGGCGGCGGCAAGACCAGCCGGAAAGAGCGAATGAGCGGCGCCGCGGGCACTGTCGGGCTAACAGCCGCGCCGCCGGGCGTCCCTACCCCACCGCCCGCACCGCCGCCCCCACCCGGTACTTGCGCCGCCTGCGTCAGTGGCACGGTGGGCGAAGGCGCGTTTCCGGCGACAGTGGGCGCTGGTTGGGGGCGGAACAGCAACCAGAGCAGCAGCGCCAGCACCAGCAAAGGCAGCCCGATCGCCAGCAACCGCCGCCAGGCCAGCGGCAGGCGGGAGAAGGGCGCCAGCAACGGCGCGTAGACCAGTTCGCCGCCGATTTGCCGGGCCTCGCCGGGCTGCCATTCGACACCGGGCGGCGTCGCCTGCACCTGGAAGGCGAAGGTCTGCTCCGGGCCGGTCCAGATGGGACGGCGGGGGCGCACGGCCAACGGGATCAGCAGGCTGCCCAGCGGCGGCAGATCGAACTCGGACTCCACGTGGCCCGCCTCCTGAGCGACGGGCGTTCCCACCACGAGTGGCGCGATTGCAGGAGCGTCCACGGGGGTGCCCAGCGTGTAGTCCAGGGTCTCATCGGGATCGGTGACGTGCAAGGCGATGGTGCGCGGGATGTTGCTGGGGTTTTGCAGGGTGATCCCGTAAAGGCCCGCCCGCCCGATAACCCGGCGCGGCTCCACATCGAGGCCCATATCGATAATCGCCGCTACTTGCAGGTTTAATTGCGCGAATTCCTGCTCATTGGGATCATCCTGGGAGGTGGCGATAATGGTACAGGGGTAGATCCCGGCGGCGACAGCGGTGCCCGGCGGCAGGTGGATTTCGAGGGCAAAGATGGTGCCCTGCTGTGGGAAGAGCCGCGCTTCGCTGGCCGAGAGTGTGTACCAGGTGGGATCGAGGCCCTCTACCGCCACCTTGAAAGCGTCGACCACGGCGCCGCTGTTAGTCAGGCGCAAGCGGACCACGGTGCTTTCGCCGGGCACCAGGTCGATCAGGTTCTTTTCGAGTTGCAGCGTGATACGATTCGACATGCGACCTGTCCTTCTCGCGGCTCAGGGAGTGGGCGGGGTAACGTTCACGGTGATGCTGCGCTGGACCTGGCCCAGGACGCTTTCGGCGGTCAGCACGTACTCTGTGGTCGTGGTGGGCGCTGTGCTGACGCTGCCGTCGGGCGCGGCCACCGGCTGGCCGTTGATCAGCACCTTCTCGGCCAGCACGGTATGCCAGGAGAGAATGACCTGCGTGCCGGGGACGATCTGCGCCGGCTCGGCAGTGAAGGTGACAATCTCCGGCGGGCGCATGACGATGACCCCCTTGCTCTGGCTGACCGTGCCCAGCGGATTACTGGCGACCAGGGTCAGCGACTGATCCGTCGAGGTGTTCACGGGCCGGGAGCCGGTTGCCGGAACGGCTTCGTTGTTGAGCAGCACCGCATCGGCCCCGTCCACGGTCCAGGTAATCTGAATACTGCCGTCCGGCGCGGTGGTGAAGTCGAACGCCGTGATGCGGGGCGGGCCGGTATGGGCGCCCGCCGGCCCGCTTGCCACCGCCGTCAGCGTAGCAGCAGCAGAGGCGGCCCCCGCGTTGCCGGTACTGACGGCGGTGGCCGTGAGACCCGCGGCGACGACATCCGTTGGCGGGGTACTGGTGGGCCGGAAGAGCAAGAAGAGCAGCAGGGCCAGGATGAGCAGGCCAACCAGGGCGCCGATGAGCCGGCGCGCGGCCAGCGGCAAGCGCGACCAGGGCGCCAGATAGGGCACGTAGACTAGTTCGCCCGGGGCGCGGAGGGCCTCGCTTTCTTTCCATTCCACGCCGGGCGGGGTGATCGCCACCTCAAAAACCAGGGGCGTTTCGGGTCCGGTCCAGATGGGTTTGCGTGTGCTCACCACCATCGGCAGTTCGACGCTGCTCGCAGCCGGGAGGGTCAGTTCAAGCATGCCCTGGCTGCCCTGCGTGTCGGGAGGCAGCCAATCGGTGGTGACTTCCACGAGCGACGGGTCGGCTAGCAAGCGCGCGCCGGTACTGGTGGTCGTGGGCGCGGGGCCGAGGGCCGGGGCACCCAACGGGCGGGCCAGGGCCGGTCCGAACTTGAAGACCAGCGCCGCATCGGGATCACTGGGCCGCATGACGACCGGGCGCGGGCCGTTAGCGGCATTGGTGATGGTGATACCCGTGACGCCCCGGCGGGCGACGATGCGCTGGGGATTTAACTCCAGCCGCAATTCGCCAGCGGCAGCGATATGGATGACAAGTGGGATAGTTGTGGCCTCATGCGGGACGTCGCGCGAGACGGCCACGACGAGGAAGGGATAATCGCCGGCGAGGGTCTGGATCCCGGCGGGTGGGTGCAATTGCAGCGTGGCGAGGGCCTGGGCGCGTGGGAAGAGCGGCAATTGTTCGGGCGCCAGCGTGTACCAAGAGGGCGGGAGGTCCTGCACGGCCAGATTGAAAGCGTCAACCACGTCGCCGTTATTGTAGAGAGTCAGGCTGATTACGGCGGTTTCACCGGCGGCCAGGGTGAATTCGGTCTGATCCGCCGTGAGGCCAATACGCACGGCCATTTCGGACTCCTATCGCTTCGCTATGTCAGGCGCTTCGCTATGTCAGGCGCTTCGCTATGTCAGGCGCTGTGCCTGGTTGGACCGGCCGGGGCAGTCCATCGAGATCGGGGCGGCCGGAGGGGTTGTTGCAGCGTGCATCATACCTTGCTACTGGCTGAAATGCAACTCCCAGAGGGGAGTTACGCCGCCCACCAAGGTTTCACGTGAAACCTGACCCAGCCAGGACAGCCCGGATTGAGCGTGAAGAAGCGGATCAGGGCGGACCATGCACTGCACGGGCAGCGGGAACAAATAGAATAGATGCAGATAGGATAGAGATGAAGGCCGCGCACGGGTCATTTTGCCAGTAGGTCCAGCCCGTTTCAAAGCGGTCCCTACCGCGGAAATTGGGCGCCTGTCTCCGTGTTACGGCTCTTACCCCGGCAACGCCTCTGGGGCCGTCTCAGCGGCTCACAGCGCCCGCCGGTAAGGGGCGGACAGGGGCGCAACGCCATAGCCTGTTGGCGCGCAGCGTTCTGTTATACTGGAGAGTATCTTAAGGTGGTCGCCGTTCGCCGGACACGGCGCTGTTCAGCAGCCTTGCAGGCTGACCTGATCACCGGCGATATAGTAATCACGGCCCAACGCCAGCACGCCGGACTGCACAGGGCGGAACGAGCGCGGGATAACGGGCCGTGACATGACCAGGTAAGGAGAAAGCGATGTTTGAATACCGCGATGGACAGCTTTGTGCCGACGGCTTACCCCTGGAAACGCTGGCCGCGCAATACGGCACACCGTTGTATGTGTATAGCCGCGAGGCACTGGACGTTGCCTATGATAATCTGGAAAACGCGCTGGACAGCGTGGGCTTGCCGCACTTGATTTGCTATGCGCTGAAAGCGAATCCCAATCCGGTCCTGGGCCGCCTGCTGGCCCAACGCGGTGCTGGAGTGGACGTTGTGTCGGGGGGCGAACTCTATCTAGCGCGGCAGATGGGCTTTCCCGGCGGGCGGATTGTGTTTGCCGGGGTCGGCAAGACCCGTGCGGAGATGGAGGAGGCGTTGAGCGGGGCGGGTATCCGGGCCTTTCACGTCGAGTCGCGGCCTGAATTGGAGACGCTATCGTCTGTGGCCGCGGAAATGGGCAAAGTCGCGCCGGTGGCCGTGCGGGTGAATCCCGATGTCGAGGCGCACACCCACCCCTATATCACGACCGGCACCGCCACCAGCAAGTTCGGCGTGTCGCCCGCCGACGCGCTCGAAATGATGCGCCAGGCTGCCGCCGACCCGTATCTGCAACCAGTCGGGCTGCACACGCATATCGGTTCGCAACTGGCCGACATCGATCCGATTATCGAGGCGACCCGGCGCGTGCTCGAACTGTGGGATACACTGGCGGCGGAAGGGATCGCGCTACGGACGCTGAACATCGGCGGCGGTCTGGCAATCCCCTACCAGCCAGGCGACCTGCCGGAGGGACCGGCGCAGCTTGCCGCGGGCCTACGACCCTTACTGGAGGGGCGCAAACTGGAGTTGGAAGTGGAGCCAGGGCGCTATTTGCTGGGTCCCTGTGGAGTGTTGCTCACGCGGGTGCTCTACAGTAAACCGGCCGATAGACTGGCGAGTAACCCGGCTGCGGCACCTGCTACACCTGCTGATCAAGCTGCCGGCGCCCAGGCAGGACGCCCGCGCCGGCTTATTGTCGTGGACGCCGGGATGAACGATTTAATCCGGCCCGCGCTTTACGGGGCCTTTCACCCGATCAGGCCCGCGCAGGAGCCTTACGCCGACGCCGTGCCCGTGCCGACGGATATTGCCGGACCTGTATGCGAGTCGGCTGATTTTCTCGCCACAGACCGACCCTTGCCAGCAGAGGCGGGCGAACCGGGCACGTTGCTCGTCGTGGGCCAGGTGGGAGCCTATGGCTTTGCCATGAGTTCGCAATATAACGGCCGTCCGCGCGCCGCAGAGGTGCTGGTGGACAGCAGCGTGGCGCGCGTCATTCGGCCCCGCGAGACATATCAAGATCTGCTACCGCATGACCTGTCGCCCAGGGGAGTGTAAGCGATGGCCTTGCTGCCCGGTCCATTTCTACACCGCCTGCCGGAGGCGATACGTCCACAGCTACCCGCAGCATTCGGGCCGCTGCATCCGCTGCACATGAAGGTACGCGGACGCTTGCTGCAACTCTGGTATGGCCCGGATGCGACCATCCACTACGAGATCTGGATCCATGAACGCACTCAGCAACTGGAATTGGGCTTGCACTGTGAGGCCGACGCGGCGCTCAACGCGCGCCTGAAGCGTGAACTCAGCTTCTGCCTGTTCGAGATTAAGCACGCGCTGGGCAACGGCGTGGAGCTGGAAGAGTGGGATCGCGGTTGGACGCGCCTGTATGAGACTCATCCCCTCTACCCTCTTGACGAGGCACGGCTAACAGAGATCGGCGAACGGGCGGGCCTGTTCGTGCAGACTATCCAGCCCATTTACATGGAGATCCGCGAACGGTTGCTGCGCTGAGAGCGTATTCAGATAATGTGTTCAGGGTGTTGAGTTCTAGCGATGTATTCTGGTATTTAGGAGCACGTGCTCCTATGCAAGTACAAGTACAAGCAGCATGGCCGATTATGCAGGGTGAGTGTCGATTAGGAGCATGTGCTCCTAACGGGTCGTATCAAAAGACGGCATGAAGAGCAACTAAGAAGGGCTAGCTAGGAGCATGTGTTCCTAGCTAGCCCTGTTGATTTGGGTGAGTTTAATTATTTAGCAACGGCATCCGTATTCAATTGTCAGATATCAGGCGCGCGGACGACACGGGGCCATCAACTTTTCGGAGTGCCGGCGAGGTCGCAAATGTCCGTATAGCCCCTGCCGCCAGGTTATTGTGTTTGGAGCCAGCGCAAGCCGGCCGGTGTAAGTGTGTA
>JAICKM010000308.1 GCA_025927935.1 Chloroflexia bacterium
ATTGCCGCTGCCGTGCGCCTGGAACGCGCCGGCGGCCAGCGCGGCGTACCAGATCTGGGGATCAGCCGGGTCGGCGGCGCAGGCCCAGCCATAGTGGCGATCGAGTCCGGCGCGGGGCTGTCGCCAGGTCAGGCCGCCGTCGGCGCTGCACGCCACGCCCGCGCCGCTGCCGCCGCCCTCGTAGACCCAGGCGCCGTCGGTGGCGTGGAAGGCCAGCGTGTGGCAGGCGCGCAGGGCGCCGCGCCGGTGATCGGTCCAGGTGGCCCCGCCGTCCGTGCTGCGCACCACCGCGCCAAACTCGATCCCGGCCACGACCACGCCGGGATCGGTGGGCGAGCAGGCGAGACCTTGCACATAGGCCCGGTAGGGACTCTCGGCGGGCGAAAACCAGAGGCGACGCGAGGCGATGCGGCGAAAACCGACCAGTTCCGTCCAGGTGGCGCCCGCGTCGTGCGAGACGAATACGAGAGCGGGCTTGGTTCCCGCATAGAGCGTGCCCGGCGTGACGCGGCTCACGGCCAGCGCCCGCACGTTCCGCCCGGCGAGTCCGGTGGGCGCCCAGGTCAGGCCGCCGTCGTCCGAGCGCAACACGCCCTCGTCCTCCGTCCCCGCGTAGACGACTCCTGGCGCGAGCGAATCGGCGGCCAGGCAGCGGACCACGCGGCGCGACAGGAGGTAGGCCACATCCCAGGTTCCCGCCGCGCCGGGGCCGGCGCGCACCAGCCCCTCGCCTGTTGTCGCCAGAAAGACCCCTGCCGCCATCAGTCCCCCTCGCCGCGTGCCGAACTGCCACACAGCACCCCCATCCCAGACCCGGCTGCCCCGCCGCCCGATTATAGCATACCCTGCGGCGGCGGCGCGGCCCGGACCAGACGGCGCCGGATCAGGGCAGGAAGGCGGCGCGGAGTTCCTCGCATAAGCGGGTAATCGCCGCGGGCGGGACGGGTTCGGCCTCGCCGGTCTTGAGCAGATCGAAGATTTTCGCCCCGACGAATTGGGCGGGCAGATCGCGTGGTTTGGCGACGATATGCACATGGACGTGGTGGAAGTGCGGCGCCTCGCCCAGGCCCAGCACGTACTCTTTCTCGCAATCGAGCACAGCGGCCAGGGTGCGCGCGGTGCGGCCCTGCAACTCGCCCAGTTCGGCGCATTCGGCGGGCGTCAGATCATGCACCGCTTCGGCGTGGCGCTTGAGCACCAGCACCAGCCACCCCGCCAACCGGCAGGGATAGGCGTGCTCGACCCGCCAGTAGCGGCCCTCATAGATGGTCGGGCCGGGCGAGATCCGCCGCAACCCGGCCTGCTCCTGGCACGTATAACAGTCCATCGCGGGCAATCCCTTCCGCAGCACGCCCGGTTCTGCGCGTGTAGGGGCCGGTTTACAACCGGCCCGCTAGCGGCCCTGCGGCCAGAGAAAGTTTGTGACCCCCATGCCCGGCGCGGGTGCCCACCAGACAGCATCGATGGTGCCCTCCGGCGTGAAGCGCTGGACGGCGCCTTGCTGGCTGTCGGCCACATAGACGCGCCCGGCCAGGTCGGCCGCCAATCCACCGAGGCCGCCAAGCTGGCCCGGCCAGGCGCCCGGTTCGCCGATAGCGCGCAGGAGAGCGCCGGTTTGCGTGTCCACGACCAGCACCTGTTTGCGATTCAGGTCGGTCACCAGCGCCTCGCCGCCAGGCAGAGCGGCAATAGTCTGGTAGGGGGTCTGTATCGGCCCGGCCAGGGGCGGCAATGGTGTCCGCGCCCCGGTCCCACCAGCCAGAGGCAGGTGGTACAGGAAATTGTGCCCGAGCACCAGCAGCGTATCGGGCGGCGCCACAGCCAGGCCATAGGGTTGGAAGTCGAGCGCGACCGTGCGTTGTACGACGCCCCCGCCGTCGAAGATAAGAATGTGCTGCGTCCCCGAACTGACGTACACATGCGTGGCGTCGGCGGCCAGGCAGCCCACCGCGGAGCTATAGCCGGCGGGCAGCGGCCAGCGGGCGAGAATCCGCCCGGCGCGGTCGAAGCGGAACACGGCGGGCACTTCGCCGCCCATGGTATTGACCAGATAGAGGGTATCGCCCGGCCCTACGGCCAGGCCGCAGAAACTGTAATTGGCCCGTTCGTTCTCCACCCGCGCGGGGGCGGGCGTCGGCGTACCCACCGGGCCGGTCAGCCGCACCGGCGAGTCGTAGCCGATGGGCAGGATACCCACCGCGTCCACAGCGGCGTCGGGCGCTACAGGCGGCCAGATCCGCCCGCGCGGCGTGCCCGCGGCGTCGAAAAGGCCGACGAAGTTGCCCCCGGCGTTGCTGGCGTACAGCGTGCCGGTGCTGTCGAGCGCCAGCCAGTACGGGTTAAAGTGGGGCCCCTGGGCTACCGCGTGGCCCGCGATCATGCCCGCGGCCAGGGGACTCGCGGCCAGCAACAACAGCCCCGCCGTCGGCACGGCCAGGGCGACCAGGCCCCAGCGCAGCCAGCGCGGCGGCTCCATGAGGAAGGCCCACACGCCGAACATGCCGCCCAGCAGCGCCGCGCGCAACGGCCAACCCGCCGTGACCGCCGTATCCAGCCGCACGGGTTGGCTGTTCAGGCTCCAGGCACTGAGGGCCAGCAGCGCGGCCACGCCCACAAACAGCAGGAACCGCGGGCGGCGGAAAGTCCCCCAGGCCAGCACCCCGCCCGCCAGTAGCACGGCCACGGCCGTCTCGGTGGGATGCGGCGCGAAGGCCCAGTAGATGGGGTTGCGCCAGGTCAGCACCAGCGCGGCGACCGCGATGAAGCCCGAGGCCAGCAGCGGAGCCTCGGTCGCCGGGGGCGCGGACGCCGCCGGCCCTGCCGGGGGAGCGGCGGGGGGCGGCAGCGCCGGGGCAATAGGTGCCGGCATAGGCGTGACTTGGGCCTCGCTTACTAGTTCAGGCTGTGCGCCCAGGCGGTCCACCAGGCTTGCAGCCCCTTGCCGGTCACGGCCAGCAGCGCCTGATTGAGATCACCTGATTGCCGCAGCGCGTGTAACAACTGGGGCAGCACCACGTCGCCCTCCTTGGCCGTCAGGTAGTGGACGAAAGAATATCCCTCCGAATAGGCCAGATCCGCCGTGTCGCCACTCTGTAGCAGTTCGTCCAGCATATCGGGCGGGGCCAGCGCGTCCGAATTCGCGGCGATCTGGACGTACCGGACATACGGCGTGGGATTCTCCTGCCCGACATAGACGGCCATGCCTTCGTTGAGCCAGTGCGGCACTTGCAGGAACGCGGCGGTACGCACGGCATGGTGCGTGAACTCATGCGTCAGCGTCACCAGGATCTGCTCGTCGAGATCCTGTTCGGTGCCATCGCCGTTGGGCCAGAAGAAAGGCGACAGCACCGACATCCGCGCCTGGAGCGGGTCATAGAGCGCAATCGTGGTGAACGCCGACCGCGGCATATCCGTGGGCCGCGAAACCAGGTCCACATCGACATCCAGATCGTCCATCTGCATCACCGTGCTGACGCGCTTGTAGATCTGCGGGGCGAAGCGTTCCAACTGCGACAGATAGCCCTCGTCCATGGCGTGATAGGTCACCCGGAAGGGGCCGATCTTCTTGGTGTTGCGCAGGCCCTGTTCGTCGAGACCCGGCTGCGAGTGGAACCAGTGCGCGCCGACCAGGCGGAAGAACATGCCGACATGGTAGCGCCCCGGACAGGCGTCCAGCGCCACATCGGCCACGGCCGTCTTGCCCTTGGGGTCCAGCCGCACGTTGGACACGCAATCATAGCGCTCCGTCATCCAGGCGCTTTCCTTGAACTGCCCGTCCTCGTAATGATACCAATCCCGGTCGCCAGGGTCGATCTGGGCCATGAACATGTCTTTGCTGTCCGATTCGACCGCGCGCCGCTCCAGGTCCACCACCGATTGCAAATCGGCGGTCAGCGCATCCATGGACACCACCGTCGGCGCGGGCGTGGGGGTGGGCGGTACGGGGGTCTCGGTGGGCGGGGCAAGCGTGGCGGTCGGGATGGGCGTGGGCACGGGCGCGGACCCCATGCCCGGCGCATCACAAGCCGCGAGCACAACCAAGAGCAAGAGCACGCCCAGCAGACGGGCGGGAAGCGTGAACATGGACCCTGAACTTTCTAGACCGGGATGGTCTGCACTGAATAAGTAAGAGGCTGGAAGAATGGCAGGCAGCCGTTACGATCCGATCGGCAGCCAATTATACCAGAAGCGATCGCGACGGCGCCCACGCGGGCGGATCACAATCCCCACCAGCCGGTCGGCCTTTTCAGCATACCGCGAAAAAGCAGCAGCGACAAGACCCATTTGTCCTATTTCGAGGGCCAGGATGTCCTTAGCAGTCCGTCCCGGCGTACTTGCCCCCTGGTACTTGTCACTCTGAGCGCAGCGAAGAGTCTCGTGGGCGCCAAGACGAGATTCTTCGCTGCGCTCAAAATGACGGTTGAAGCTGCACGCATTACTGAACAAGACTACCTGCGCCCCGTCGCCCCGGTGATGCTGGCGAACTGCGCCAAAATGAGCAGTAGTTGGACTGTTAAATGAGCAGCGACCGCATTTACAATCATCTCATAGCGGGCCGGCCACACGGCAATTTCCACCCGATCCGAGGGATAAGCCGCCAGGTAGCCGCCTCGTATACGCTTGATACAGGGGTCGCTTTAATTTCCACAGGGAGGTTACGCGCTCATGGCCCGTTTTTTAATTGCCACAATGCCGATCACCGGGCATGTCGGTCCCGGCATCCCCATCGCCCGCACCTTGGTCGAACGCGGGCACGAAGTACGCTGGTACACCGGCAGCCGCTTCCAGGCCAAGGTCGAAGCCACCGGCGCCCGCTACGTCCCCATGCAGGCTGCCTATGATTTCGACGACCTGGCGATCAATGAGGCTTTCCCTGGGCGCGCCGCACTCAAGGATTTCGCCCAACTCAAGTTCGACCTCAAGCGCATCTTCGGCGATGCCGCACTCGGCCAGATCGAGGACCTCAAGGCCATCCTGCAGGAATACCCGGCGGACGTGATCCTGTGTGATACCGGTTTTGCCGGCGCGCGCCTGCTTCATGATCTGGGCGGCCCGCCCTGGGCGGCCTTCGGGATCACCGCGCTCACCATCTCCAGTCGGGATACCGCGCCGTTCGGCCTGGGCATCTTGCCCAACGCCGGGCCGGTAGGCCACGTGCGTAACCGCGCCCTCAACTGGCTGCTCGACAACGCATTGTTCCGCGATGTGAACGCCAATTTCCAGCGCATTCGGGCCGATCTGGGCCTGCCGCCGTACAAGGGCGGCATCTACGACTCGCCTATCTCGCCCTTCCTGTATCTGCAAGCGACCATCCCGGAGTTCGAGTATCCGCGCAGCGACCTGCCCCCGCAGGTGGCCTTTATCGGCCCGTTCCTGCCCGATGCGCCCGCGACGTTCACCCCGCCCGCCTGGTGGGACGAACTGCTGACCAGCAAGCGGCCCGTGGTGCATGTCACCCAGGGCACATCGGCCACCGACTCGGATCAGTTGATCGTGCCCACGTTGCAGGCGCTGGCCGGGGAAGATGTGCTGGTGGTGGCGACTACCGGCGGCAAACCCGTCGAATCGGTGAACCTGCATCCGCTTCCGGCCAACGTCCGGCTGGAGCGCTTCATCCCCTACCACCATCTGATGCCGCACGTGACGGCGATGGTGACGAACGGCGGGTACGGCGGCGTGCAGACCGCGCTGGCCCACGGCGTCCCGCTGGTGGTCGCGGGCAGCACCGAAGACAAGCCGGAGATCGCCAACCGGGTCGCCTGGTCTGGGACCGGCCTCAACCTGAAGACCAAGACACCTACCCCGGACCAGGTTCGCGTGGCGGTCCGCCGCGTCCTTACCGAGCCACGCTTCCGCCGCCAGGCCCGGCAAATGCAGACCGCCATCGCGCACTACGATCCGGCAACCGAGGCCGCCCAGCTCCTGGAACAACTGGCCGCCACCAAACAGCCCGTCGCGCAACGCGCACCCGCCGCCCAGAGTGCAGCCCGGCCGCAAGGTAAGGCCGCCACCCTCGCCTGAGTCTTGCGCGCGTATTCCTGCCCCCATACCAGGCACAATGCCGGTATGGGGGCTGTTCGCTTTCACCGTTGCCGATTCACTATTGCCCAGTCCGTTGACTCCGCCTGCTGAGCGGGGGTATAATGAAACTACCGCTGTAGTGCGAGAGCGAAGCTGAATAGTGACTGCGAGGATGCGATGCGTCGAGGGCTGACGACAACGGGGTTGCTGCTCATTTGGACGGTATTGGCGCTATACCCCAACCCGACGATGCTGGGGCGCGCCATCACGCAAAGCTGGACTCCGGTGGTCGACGCCGCTGCCGTGCGCGACCTGGCCGCTACCCTGCCCGACGATCCGCACCAGATCGAGGCGGCAGTGCTGGGCAGCATTGTGCCTTACGGCGTGCCCTGGGAGACCTATGGCGTGCCCTGGTACTTCCCCACCCCGGCGGAAGTGCTGGCAACAGGACGCGGCGATTGTCAGGGCCGCGCGGTCGTCTTTGCCAGCCTGCTCAAGGCCAAGGGCATCCCCTTCACCCTGGAAGCTTCGTTCGATCATATCTGGGTTGACTACCCCGGCAAGAACCCCAACGCCATGGAAAACTCGCAGGTGAGCATCGCCCAGAAAGCGCCCGATGAGTCCTACGGCTTCCATCTGCCCGCCGACTGGAACCTGCAGCAAAGCTGGGAGATCGAGCGCGCCTATTTTCTCGATCCCGCGCCAGGCTGGCGGTGGGCCGTGCTGGGGTTGGGCTGGGTGCTGATTCTGGCGCGCCGCCGCCTGCTTGCCCGCCTCACCCGGCGGCCCGCAGCCGCCGTCGCTCATGCCGATTACCTTCCGTAAAGTCTTTCGGGACCTCAGCAAACGGCGCCTGCGTTCGCTCCTGACGGTGATCGGCATCATCGTCGGCGTGGCCGGCATCGTCTCGATCATCACGACGGCCAAGAACCTGACCGCCGCGCAGAGCCAGGCGTACAACAACAGTTCGCAGCAAGACCAGAGCTGGGGCGCCATCGGGGTCACCCCGGCGGTGATCGCCGCCGTGCTGCAATACCCCAACGTGGCCGCCGCCGAGCGCCGCGCCGACTACTTCACCAAGTGGTCGCCCGGCGATGCCTGGCGCGACATCTATTTCCTGGGCCTGGAAGACTTCACCAACCAGCAGGTCAACAAAATCGACCTGGTCGCCGGGCAATGGCCGGAGCGCGGCGAGGTTGTCTTCGAGCGGTCGATCCGCGATGTGGTGCCGCTGCAAATCGGCGACACGATCCAGTATCGCGCGGGACCGGACGGCGCGGTGCGTCGAGCAGTGGTCAGCGGATTCGCCAAGTCGCCCACCTACCCCGCGGCCAGCATCATCGGCACCGCCGTGGCCTATGCGCCCGCGGGCGATGTGCGGCGCATGTACGGCGGCACCGACGACAGCCAGATCATCATCCGGCTGAAGGATTTCGCGTTGCGCGATACCACGCGCGCGGAGCTGGAGCGGCTCTACGCGCGGCATAATCTGGATTACGGCGGCTTCCGCCAGCGCGACCCCAACAACTATCCCGGCAAGCAGGCGCTCGACGCGCTCATCCTGCTGATGGGCATCTTCTCGCTGGTCGGTCTGCTGATCAGCGGCTTCCTGGTCGCCAACACCCTGGCCGCCGTGATCGGCGAGCAGATGGCCGAGATCGGGGCGATGAAAGCCGTGGGCGCCACAAGCGGGCGCATCCTGCGCATCTACCTGACCGCGGGGCTGCTCTACGGCCTGATTGGCAGCGCCGTCGGGCTGGTTCTCGGCGTGGCCGGCGCCTATGCGCTAATCAGTTATCTCGG
>JAICKM010001111.1 GCA_025927935.1 Chloroflexia bacterium
CGTCGAGCAGCAGCGCGTAGCTGTGGCCCGGCGTCGCCTGCGCCTGGCGCGGGTGCAGGCCGCGCATCTGCGCCTGCCGCCCCTCGGAGAACAGCCCGCCCGCCGCGTCCAGTTCGCGCAGCCCGTATTCCGACAGGATAAAGGGGTGCGCCGGCCCCAGCGTCGCCATGCGCTCGCGCACGTGGTCGCCATAGGCGGGCACCTCGGCGGCCACCCGCTGCCAATCGGCGCGGAACAGCGTGCCCCGCGCCTCGGCCAGGGCCATCTGCCGCGACAGCAGCGACCCCGCCGCCCACGGCGTGCCGCTGTAGACGGCGGGCGCGTTGGTGCTGGCCGCCATCGGCGCGAAGCGCGCGTCCCAGATGTCCGGCGTGATGTCCTGCGCCTCGTTGGCGATCAGCAGCCGGTCCGCCGTCTCGCCGCGCACGTTGGCGACCGGCTCGGCGCTCAGGAAGGCCGCGCTGGCCGCCCCGCAGGTCACGCGGTAGCCGTCCGCCGTGCCCGCGCCGGGGTGCAGCGGCGTGGCGATGCGCGCCAGCAACCGCCGCCGGCTGACCAGCGCCTGCGGCTTATACGTCGGCGTCGCCATGATGATCGCCCCGCCGTCCAGCCGGTAGCGCGCCAGCAAAAACGCCTGCAACTGCGCCAATAGCTCGTCCTTGCCCGCCTGGCGGCTGAACAGGCAGCAGAACTGGGTTTCACCCACGCCCCGCCGCGCGTCCACCGCGGCCAGAATCGGCCCCGCCGCCTCCAACTGGTAGCCCCGCAGCGCCCGCCCCGGATAGCACGCCCGCGAGAACAGGTCCAGGTCATGCACCAGCGCGCGCCGCGTGGCCGCCCGGTCAGCCACCGGCCCCGCCCGCAGTCACGTCGCGCCCGTCGCCCACAACCTGCTGGGTGTAGCTGCGCGATTTATCGCGCCCGTCGCCCGCCCGCGGCGCGTCCAGGTTCGCCAGCAGCGCGTCGAGCGCGGCCAGCGCCCCGCCCGGCCCCTCCGGCTCCAGTTCGCGGCGCGTGCGATACAGCCGGGCCAGCGTGTCGGCCCCCTTGCAAAACGTGTTCATGCGCCCCGCCAGGTCCAGGTCCGGGTCGGCCATCACCTCGCGCAGCATCGCCCGCAGCGCCGTGATCTCCGCGCCCAACCCCGCCTCGCCCCCCTCCACCATCCCTCGCCCCTCCTTCCCGCTACCGCTTCGCACTCTCGCTACACTAATAATATCCATCCCTCCGCCCCCACCCTGCCACTGGCGAGTGCTGAGTGCTGAGTGCTGAGTGGCGCGCTGCGGTGGGTCGCATGGCAAATAGGGAGAACTCCCTATGGCGGGGGATCGAGCATGGGGTAGACTGATATCAAGCGCACAAACCCACGGTCAGCAAAGCCGCGAGCGCGAGAACTTGTCACGCTGAGTAGTCTGTCACACGTTATTTGTCATGTTAGCGCGGTTCGGGTATACTGCGCTTATCTCGCTTCATCTGGAGGTTTCCTTTTCTAATGCATAAGAAGTATCCC
>JAICKM010000961.1 GCA_025927935.1 Chloroflexia bacterium
AAGGAGAGAGTTACCTGGCATTGGCGCTACGCTAGATGTCAGACATCGTGCTGACCGTAACCACTCTCTACTCCCCGCTCCCGCCTCTCTACTCTTCCCTCGCTGCTTTGCTTCGTAATTCTTCCGCCAGTCTGGTAGGCTTGATAGTCATACCAGCCAGCACTGGTGAGGAGGATCATGCGAAAATCCATCGGCATCCCGGCCATTCAGCCCTCGCTGCTTGCCACGATCACCCCACGGCCGCGCTGCACTGCGGAAGACGTATCTGCCTACACCGAGCGCCACCCGCATCCGAGCAGTGTTGGCTCCACCTGGGTCGAGAAAGTCGAGTTCATCAGTGGCCGTGTGTTACGGAGCCGCTTCAACTGGGCGAACGCCTACGAAGATCAGCGCTTGTTGTGCCTCGTGTCGTGGTGTGGACAGTTCAAGATGGCCTCACGCACGGCGAAGGACGTCATGGGCAACCACGCCTGGCAGGTCTTCGATTCGCTCAATGGCAACCTCTTGCTAGATGTCGTGGACCACTGAAAGAAGTCGAGGTGGCGCTATGTCAGGCACAGCGGGCGTCCCAGCGATTCAGCCCTCCCTGCCCTATGGCTCCACGCTCACACCCCGCATTACCAGGCAGGACGTGGTGATGTATGCCCGCAGTCATCCCCATCCTCAGGCCGTTGGCGCCGCACGCGTCGAGTCGGTTGAATTTCTGAGCGGTGGCGCCTTGCAGCGCTGGTATATTTGGGCTACCCAATTACCGGCGCAACGGTTGTTCTGTCTGTTGACCTGGACTGGCACTTTCCGCTTCGGCGCATCTGGTTCCCGTAACGCCGCCGGGGGCCGCGCCTGGCAAGTATTTGACGCCGCAAGTGGGAATCTTTTACTTACTCTGGTCGGTACCTGATAACCGCACACTCATGCTCTAGTTGCAATGGCTAAGTACAATCAGATGAGATTCGTGGGAATGCGGTATGCTGGCGGCGGGAGGAGGCCGCCATGCGTAAGCCGCTGGACATTCCTGAGTTGACCGCCGCCGAGGCGGAGGCCCTGGACACGCTGTACCGGACGACCCGCGATGTGCGGCTGCGGACCCGCGCGCAGATCGTGCTGCTGGCGGCGGAGCAGCGCCTCGCCGCGCCCGCGAGCGCCGCCATCGTGCGCGAGCACGAGGAGACGGTGCGCCGCTGGCTGAAGCGCTGGGGCGCCGAGGGCATCGAAGGGCTCAAGGACCGGCCGATGCCGGGCGGGCCAGCGAAGATCACCGCCGCCTACCGGGAGCAGTTGCTCGCCGCCGTGCGCCAGCGGCCACGCAGCCTCGGCCAGCCGTACTCGCTGTGGACGTTGCAGCGCCTGGCGGATTACCTGGCCGAGCTGACCGGGCTGCGCCTATCGTACGAAACCGTGCGCGTGGCCCTCAAGGCGGGGGGCATCGTGCTGAGCCGGTCGCAGCGCACCGTCACGAGTCCCGACCCCGCGTACCAGGTAAAACAACGGCGATCGCGCAGGCGCGCGACCATCTCCCAGCGGGCGACGCCTTCTATTACGCCGACGAGTTCAACCTGAGCTGGCTGCCCACCCTGCGCGCGCTGTGGAGCCCGCCGGGGCAGCAGGGGATGCTCCCGACGCTCAGGCAACCGGAGAAACGCTACGGCATCGGGGCGGTCAACTACCACACCGGCGAGACGGTCGTGCTCTTCGAGCGGCGCAAGCGCCGGCAGGAGGTCGCGAAACTGCTGGAGGCGCTGGTGGCGAAGCACCCGACGGGCACGATCTATGTGGCCTGGGACAACGCCGACACGCATCAGGACGACGCGGTGGAGGCCGTCGTGCGCGCGGCGGCGGGGCGGCTGGTGCTGCTCTACCTGCCAACGTATAGCCCGTGGCTCAACCCCATCGAGATGCTGTGGCGCCACTTCCGCCGTGAGGTCACCCACTGCGAACTGTTCGCAAGCGTGAAGGCCCTCCTCGGGGCGGCCGCCGATTTCTTCGCCCGCTACAACCAGCGGCCCCACCAAACACTGTCCATCATTGGGGCCAAACCCGCGATCGTTGTGTGATTGTACTTAGTGCAGGATCAGGCCACCTTCTCGGGAATGGGGATATGCGCATGGTAAGGGCAGTCCAGGGCCTCGCAGACCCGGCCGGCCAACTCTCGCGCTGGGAGCAACCGGTCGGGCTCGACCACCGCGCGCTTGGTGTGGCCCCACTTGGGCTCGATCGGGTTGAGCCAGGGGCTCTTGATCGGAAGCGGGCAGATGACCAGGCGCACCCCCACCCCACCGGCCTTGACGCGACGGTTGT
>JAICKM010000996.1 GCA_025927935.1 Chloroflexia bacterium
CTGCACCGCCGCGCGGAAGGCGGCGACCGCCGGGCCGGTGCGGCCCAGGAGCAGCAGGAGCCGGCCCTGGTCATAGTGCAGGCGGGGTTCGTCGGGGAAGCGCGCCAGCATGGTGCCGATGGTCTGCAACGCCGGCTCCGGGCCGCGATCCAGTTGCAGGCGCAACACTTTATCGTACAAGTCCCAGGCGACGGACGACCCGCCGGTCAGGCTCTGCTCGTAAATCGGCATAGCGTCCGCCACATTGCCCAGCGCGACCAGGGTGTCGGCGCGGCCTTCGGCGACGGGCGCGGCCCAGTCGCCGGTCGCCGTGCGCGCCAGGTCTTGCCAGAGCGGCAGGGCCTGGTCCGGTTCGCCCAGGCGCAAGAGAGCCAGCGCGTGGTGGAAGCGCACCTCCGGGTGATCGGCGGAGGCGTCGATGGTGTCCAGCAGCGCGGCGGCCTGCTGATAATGGCCCAGCATGATCTGCAAGAGGGCGGCATTGTAGCGATATGCGCCGTTGTCGGGTTCGGCGCCGGTAGCGGTGTTGAGCCAGTAGAGGGCCTGGCGCTCGTGGCTGTCGCGCTCGGCTCCTTCGCTGGCCGTGGCACGCAAGCTCTCGACGACGCCCATGCCGTTCGTAGCCCAGCTTGTGCCGGAGGTCTGGTAGAACTCGGCCAGACTGGACCAGCGATCCGGGCCTGCCGCCAGGAGATTATCGCGCACGGGGTGTGGCTCCGAGGGGTTGGGCGACTGGTCGTCGGGGCCGCGGTCCTCGATCATCATCTCGCCCACGATGGCGCGCAGGGCGCGGGTGGTCAGCCCCGGCTCGCGCAGGACGGTGGCAAGGGGCGGCGGATCGGTGGGGATACGTTGCGTCCCGGCCAGGTAGTCGAAGACGGCGTTGGCGGGCAGGGCGGCCGGTTGGCCGTCGAAGGCCGGATAGACGGCGCTTTCCGGTGCGAGCGGGGTGGTCGTCAGCGGCGCGACGGCGGCAATAACCAGCAGGCCCACCAGCAGGGCCACGGCGATCCCGCGATATTGATCAATCGGCAAAGCCGGCAGCCCGGCGAAGGGGCGAGCGGCGGTACGGGTCGACATAGGGCGAGGGTACTTTCCAGCGAACGACCGGGAGCCAGCTAGCGCGGCACGAAGCGCGCGCCGTCCCATTTCCAGATCGTAGTCTTCACACCGTCATCGGCCACCACTTCGGCGCGCTTATCCTGGTCGATGTCGATTAGCTCGACGTTGGCGGCGGCGGTGAACACGGCGTCCTCGTCCGCCGTTGCGCCGGCGGGGCGCATGGGCAGCGGATGGGCGGTGCCGTTTTGCCAGCCATAAAGGCGCAGGGTAACGGCGGGCAGCGCACTGCCGGCGGTGGGCGTGATCTCGGTGCGCAGTTGGAGGATGGGCAGCGGCGGGTCCATCGCCAGCAGGTTCTGGCCCTGGACGCCGGTGGGCAGGGGCGCCGCACGACCGGGTAGGCCCTTGTCGGAGGAGCGCCACTTCACCTGCCACTGGCTGCTGCCTGCGTCGTAGCTCAGCACCTGCAAGCCCGACAGCGTGGCCGTGTAGGGCAGATTGGCCGGGGGCAGCACATTGGCCCCGCTGATGATGGGCGTGCCGCTGATGGTGAGCAGCGCCTCCTTCGGCTCCTTGCCGTCGAGATCGATCAGGTCTTCCTTCACCAGCACCTGGCCGCTATCGACAGCCACGTAGTTGAGCGGACTCAACTGGCGGTAGATATCGGGAGTGGGGCTGGGGCCGGGCGTGCCCACAGGGGTGGGGACGGCTGCCGTCCCGGCGGGAGTCGGCGTGTGGATGGGACCGGCGGGGAAGGTGGGGAAGAAGGGTTGGGCGGGCCGGCTCGCGGGGCCGGGGCTGCCGCAGGCCGTGACGCAGAGGCCCAGGATCAGCGCGCTCCCGATCACGGCGCGGGCGCTCGCGCGAATGATGTGCATGAATGCGTAGTCTTCCTAGCTGCGGGTAATTGCCGCGGATGGCCTCGTCGGCGGCGCGGGCACCGGGACACGCGCCGGACGCGCCGCCTCAAATCGCCGCCATTCTACCATTTCATACCGGATCAATCAAGCAGCGGTTCCGGCACGCGGGCGGACCAACCTA
>JAICKM010001082.1 GCA_025927935.1 Chloroflexia bacterium
AAGATTGAGCCAGCGCACGGGCCGCGTGATCTCCGATACGGCGATGATGGCGAACGCCGCGGCCAATGGCCCGGCGATCCGGTCATTGGTCCGCGCCGGGTCGCCGTAGTCCAGCACCGCCGGGGCCGCCATCAACCAAATGCCCACGGCGGCGTTGATAAATTGCGGCCACATGCTACTTCCCTCCTGCCTGCGCGGCCTGCGCCTCGGCGCGGGCGTCGCCGGCCACATCGCCACTCCCCCAGAAAGCGTGCCACAGCGACCGGCCCGCGTCGTGCTCACGCTTGAGATACTGCAAACTCGCCAGCAACTCGTCCATGGCCGGGCCGATCATGTTCAGCGAGATGAACGCCGAGGTCAGGCAGAGCGTACACCAGGCGTGGAACAGCACCGGCTGGAGGATCACCAGCGTGACGCTTGCCGCGCCGAACGGCCCCACGAACAGCCCGAACATGATCACCAGCCAGGGCCGCTGCCGCCAGCGCCCCCGCCCGCCGATCACGCCCGTCACGATATCCAGCAGGTAGCCGAGCGCGCCCAGAAAGGCGTCGGGCACCGGCAGCAAACGCGATACGCTCGAATGCAAGATCTGTTCGCTGCCGTTGCCGAAAAACGGCTCCCACACCCACGGGAACACGCCCCACTGGTACAGCGCCAGGTACATGGCGATGCCGAACCCAACCAGCGCCAGCACGATAATCGGCCACCGCTGCGACCAGTCGGACGGGTTATACTCCCAGCCGGGCGGTATCTGTTGTTTATCCATAAACGATACGATCCTTTTCTATTCGTCTCCCGGCTCCACGACCACATCCAGATCGCCCTCCACCTGGGCAGCGACGGCCAGCCGCCTATCCGCCCGCGTAAACGACAGATCGGCGCGCGCCGCGCCCACGCGCAGCCCGCGCATGTGGAGCCGGTCGATAAAATCGGGCAGCATGGGCCGCACGATACGCAGCCGCCGCGCGAAAGCATCCGGCTGCAAGCCTAGCAGGGTCGTCACCAGATAGGGCACGCCGCCTGCCGCCCAGGCTTGTGGGTGGCAGGCCACCGGGTAGCGCACCGGCACGCTGTGCGGCCCGCGCGCAAACCCCGTGAACAATTCCGGCAGCCGGTACGACTCGAAATACATGGCCGCCTCCACGATCCCGGTGAAGATGCGGCAGGCCGCCTCGTCGGCGCCGTAGCGGCGGAAGCCCGCGGCGATAAGCGAGTTGTCGTGCGGCCAGACGGTGCCCAGGTGATAGCCGATGGGGTTATAGCGCGCGGCCCCGCTCGCCAGCGTGCGCACGCCCCAGCCGCTGAACATATCGTCCGCCATCAGCCGGGCGATGGTCTGCTGCGCCTTGCCATCGTCGCAAATGCCGGTCCAGAGTGCCTGGCCCGGATTGGACGAGATCACCGCCGCCGGTTGGCCCCCGGCTTGCAGCGCCAGCGCGTAGCAGCCCTGATCCGCCAGCCAGAAGTCGCGGTTGAAGCGGGCGCGCAGATCGGCGGCCTCGCGGCGCAGTTGCCCGGCCCGTGCCGCATCCCCGGCGCGCTCGTAGAGATCGGCCAGCCCGGTCTTCGCCAGGTAGACGTAGCCCTGCACCTCGACCAGCGCAATCGGCGGCGTCGCCGGGCTGCCGTCCGCGTTCATGATCGCCGCGCCGGAGTC
>JAICKM010001010.1 GCA_025927935.1 Chloroflexia bacterium
GGCCCCCGTCACCCGCGCCTGTAGGCGCCACTTTCCGACCCGCCCTGGCTGCGATTGGATGTAGTATGGTACACTATAATAGTGAGATCGAGAACTGCGGTTGGCGGCCATGTGCGACCAGCAGTTTGCTATATCAGAAAGCTATCGATGATTCGTCTATCACCTGTGTCACAGGCCCGCGCGCGCCGCAATGTGGCTCTACTCGTCACCGCCGTGATATGGAACGTGTTCATCCTCTACATGCTCTATACCGCCGTCCGTGATGGGGTACTGGTCTCGTTTGTCGGCCTGAGCCTGCTGCCGTTGCTGATTGCCGGGGTGGTGCTGTTCCACTACGCGCTCGGCGTGACGGGCGCCACGTTGTACGAGGCGCTGCGGCTGGGCCAGCCGCAGGTCGAGGTCTCCGCCGCGGATCTGCCCGGCGGCGCCGAGTTCGCTTTCACCTATCGCCGCGGCTTCCGGCGCGCCGGGACCCTGCATGGCCTGCGCACCCAGCTCGTTCGCGAAGAGATCTTGCGCGCCCCGGATGGGCGGCGAACGCATACCATCATCCGTGAGCAAGAGATCGCGGCGTTTCAGCGGCGGGCCGAGCAGTACCGGGCCGGCGAGACCCTGGTGGAGCATCGCATCCTGGCCGTGCCCCCCACTGAGCGCCCCACGCTGCGCGACCGGGCCACCGCGATTATCTGGTTTATCGAAGTCCAACTGGACCTGGGTGACGGACCGCTGCCCGTGGATCGCTTCGAGATCACCGTGCTGCCCCCCGGCCAGGCGCTGGCCCCGCAGCCCGCCCGCGCCGATCTGGCGCACCCCGAACCCGAGCATTAAGCGCCGGCGCCGCGTACCGGACCGGTTTGCAACCGGCCCCTACACCGCAAATTGGGTCGCCGTTTCGCGGCCCGCAGCATTCTGTACCTCGCCGCTGTAGGGGCCGGTTGCAAACCGGCCCGCGGCATTCTGTACCTCGCTGCTGTAGGGGCCGGTTGCAAACCGGCCCGCGCAATCTGGTATAATGACCGGGCAGAGAGGGGGAACGTAGGCGAGTGACAAACGGCGCGCGGGGAGCGCAGGCGGCGCGATGGCAGTGGGTGTACCTGGCGCTCTATGCGGGCTATGTGCTGCTGGGCCTGGCCCTGCGCTGGAACGGCTGGCTCCACTACGACCATATCTGGTTCGTGGACGCCGCGCGGCACATCCTCGACGGCTCCTGGCGCATCTACGACTTTAAGGGCACGCCCTCCATTGCCCCGCCCGACGGCCTCGCCTACTCCTACTCCCCCCTGCCCGCCCTGCTCATGGCTCCGTTCGTGGCCTTCGCCGACGCCGTGCGCGATACGCCGCTGGCGGCGAGCGTCGGCGGCGCCGACCAACTGGCCTACCGGCTCATCGTCGTGCCGCTGCTGCTGGCCGATGTGCTGGCGATGGAGCAATTGCGGCGGCTCGTGCGCGACTGGCGGCCCACGGTCGACGAGACGGCGCTCTTCCTGGGCATCCTGCCGACGCTGCTGGTCACGGGCTTCCTGCAAGTCTCCGCCTACCGCGACCACCAGGAGGGGCTGGTGCTGCTGCTCCTGCTCACCACCCTGCGCGTGACCCCGCGCCATGTCGCCTGGGGCGGCGTCTGCGCCGGGCTGACCCTGGCCGCCAAGCAGACCTCTGTGCTCGAACTGGCGCCTATCGGCGCGGTGCTGCTGTTCGGCGGCCTCCGGCGGCGCGAGAGCTTGCGGCCAGGGGCGGCGTTCGTCTGGGCAGGGCTGGCGGCGGCGGTCTTCGGCGCTTTCATGCTGCCGCCGCTGCTCGCCGGGCCGGACGCCGTCGTCTACGCCTTCCTGACCCAGGAGCAGCGCCGCGTGCTCACCGGCCAGGGCCTGCCCGTCTGGATCGACAGCGCTCTGGCGGGCACGCTGGGCGCCGGCTCAGCCACCTACGCGCTCTGGCACGAACGGCTGCTGCGCTACAGCAACGTGGCCCTGGTGCTGGGCGCGGGTGTGCTGATGGGCGCGGCGTTCTGGTGGAGTGCGCGCCGGA
>JAICKM010000808.1 GCA_025927935.1 Chloroflexia bacterium
CGGCGCGACTATCACCGTGCGCCGCCGGCAAGAAGCGGTCCGGGCGACCGAGCTGGATCCGACCCAGCGCGTCGCGTTCTTTCGCGACATCCACGGCCCGCTCGCGCGCGGCATTCCGTTCGGAGTCTGGTTCATTCGCCTCGTCGATCAGGTCGATCTCGACGATCCGGTGGCCGCGGCGGAGGAGCGCCCGGTCTTCGAGCTCCACCCCCGGCGCTGAAGGCGGCGGGCCAAGCCGGGGATCCGGCCGCGCGCCGCCGCCCGGACCCCGCCCCGCGGGCGCACCCCGCCCTGATGCGTACCCTCACGGACGGGAAATACCTGGGCCGGCGGCCCAGCAAACGCGCGATCACGCGCTACGAACAGTGGTAGCGAGACGGCGACCTAATCGGGCGCCCAATTGGGCGCGACCGCGCCCGGGCAGAGTTGCGCACCGCGGGCCTGGCGCTGCGGCGCTGCCCGCCTCAGGGCGGGAGCACGATCAGCCCCAGGCGCACCTTCAACGCAATGATCCGTTCCAGCGAGCGCCGTAGGCGCGCGGGCGAGATGCGCCCGGACTGCACCGCCTGCGTCACCGCCGTGATCGTGCCGGCGATCTGCGCCGCATCCGAGGGGCATTCGATGATGTCCTGCCCCGCCAACAGGGCCAGCACGCTCGCCTCGCCCACTGCCTGCGCGGGGTCCTGGTAGCCGCGGCTCGCCATGTAGCTGCCGATGGCGCCCGCCGCCATCGCATCCGACACCACCACCCCCTGGTAGCCCAACTCCCCGCGCAACACCCCCTCGACGAGGGTCGGTGACAACGAGGCCGGGTATTCGGCGTCATACGCCGGCTCCAGCACATGCGTGACCATGATCATCCCCGGATTGTGCGCCAGCAGGGCGCGGAATGGGGCAAAGTCCGTGGCCGCCAACTCCGCCTGCGTCTTCGGGATGGTGGGCAGCGCGTCGTCGGGGTTCGTCGTGGCGGCGCCGAGGCCCGGCCAGTGCTTCAGCGTGCCCAGCACCCCGTGCTCCTGCAACCCATCCAGGAAGGCGCCGGCAAACTGCGTGACCAGGGCGGGCGAGCGCCCAAACATGCGCCCGGCCCCGATGTTGCCGCCCTGGTTCACGTCCACCACGGGCGCGAAATCGACATTGAGGCCCAGGTCGCGCAAGCGTTCGGCGTCGACCTGGGCCTGCCGGTACGCCTGCTGGGGATCGCCGGTGGCGGCCAGCGCGGCCGCCGAGGGCGTCGTCCCATAGTAGGGGGCGAGCCGATCCACCAACCCCCCCTCTTCGTCCGTCGCGAGGATCAGCGGGTTCGGGGCATGGGCGATCAGCGCCTGGGTGAGCGCGCGCAACGCGGCCAGGGTCGGCGGGCGGACCGGCCCGTTGGTGGGATGGGTGAAAATAATCGCGTTCGCGATCTGATCCCGTTGCAAGTAGCCGTCCAGCGCGGGCGTATAGGCATCGGCATAGACGGGCAGCATGAGGAGTTCGCCGATCTGCTGCTGGGGCGTCAAGGTGCGGATGTAGGCATCGAGCTGGGCCAGGGTCGGCGGGCTACTCCCTGGTGCGGGCTGCGGGGCGGCCGCCGCCAGACTGTTAGGGGGATAGCGGGCTTGCAAGGCAAACGTACCCAACTGGGCGAGCAGGACCTCATAGGGGGTGCCCGTATTCTCCGGGTGGTACTCGAACACCGCGCGCTCGAAATACTGCACGGTGTAGGGCCGGCCGTTCAGCGGAGAGATTTCCTGAAACTCGTCGCTGATGGGGTAGCCCTGCTGGGCCAGCCCGCCGTGTTGCGTCCAGTACGGGCGGAAGCTGCCGCCCAGCCAGTGCCCGGTCGGCGCGAAATACTGGCCGCCAAATTGCTGGGGGTGCTGATTGGGCGCCCCATTGGGATATTTTTCCCGATAGCGGAAGGTGCCGAGTTGGGACAGGAGGATCTGCGCGCCCGGCGCGTTCGCGGGGTGGTATTCAAAGACGGCGCGCTCCAAGTATTGGACGCGGTAGGTCTGGCCGTTGAGGGCGCTCTGCTCGGGGAACTCCTCGGTCAGGGGATAGCCCTGTTGGGCCAGGCCGCCGTGGGTGCGCCAATAGTCGGCAAAGCCGCCCTGGATGTAATGGTGGGTCGCGGCGAAATACAGCGGCGGGGGTTGCGCCTGGGACACGGGCGGCAGCAGGCCCGCGCCCACGACCAGACCAAGAATGCAGAAAGCACGCACCCAAGCGCGTTGGCGCAGCATACGAAGGAGACCTTCCTCTGGCCGGGCCGCCGGCCCGGCTCCAGCAAACGAGTAAGCAGGGGGTAGGGCGGCCGGCACCGGCTGGGGGGCATGTGGCGCGATCCTAGCAGCTTGCGCAGGGCATGTCAACAAGGCCGACGGGATCGGATCCTGTTTGTGGCCCAAACTGCGGCTGGGGCGTTGGTAGGACAGGCCGGCGCGGCGTAGGTGAAAGCGGACGCCGGCGGCACGCAAGGGCACCCCCTGCGCGGCGGCCAGCCAGGCCGCCAAGTGGCGCCTGGTCCACGGGCGACCACGGGCGCGCATCATAGTGCGGGCGGCCTGCCGCAACTCCGGAGTGCGCACAGCCGGCGGGCGGGCATGGAGGCGAGGGGACAAGGCTGCAAAGCCGGCCGCCAAAAAGCCTTTAATCCAGGTCTGCACGGTTTGTTCGTGGCGAGCAGATGGCGGGCAAGGCGGGGCGCCGGCCAACCCGCAGCAGCCCGCCGCACCATTGCCCGCCGGGCACGAGTGGCGGCAGCCCGCCCAGGCGGCCGGGTGCGCCGTTGCAGCTCCCGGCGCTGTTCCGTGGTAAGCGTAACGCCGTGCGCGTGCTGGCGTTACCGCGGGTCAAGCGACCACTGCACCATTGGCTGCTGGAACACGAGCAACTAACCTAACGGTTGCGCAACTAGAGGGCGAATCGTTGCTGGCCCGTCAATTTTTTACATTTCCTTTCGCCGTCTCGCCGCGCGCTCAATCGGGCGGCTCCCTTGCCAGCCGCTGTTGACCCGCGGCCTGAGTCAGCGCTTACTGGCTGACCGCGAAGAACGTCTCGTACCCAGAGAAGGCTAACTGGACCGCCCGCGCTTCCCCCACCGTAAGGA
>JAICKM010000642.1 GCA_025927935.1 Chloroflexia bacterium
CCGCGCCCCCGGCCAGGGCCAGCGCCAGGTCCACCGCCAGCAGGTGATTGTGGTCGGCGCCCACGACACCCGCCGTGGGCAGCAGCGCCAGCGTGGCTAGCAGATACCAGGCGATGAGATCGTTGCGCCGCCGCGCGAGTGCCCACACCCCATAGCCCAGCGCGGCCAGGATGAGCAGCAAATGATCCTGCTGCCAGGCGTCGATCAGCCGCGTGAACGTGCCGCGCGACCAGGGCAGGTTGTGATACACGACCATCTTTAAGTAGAACCAGTGGCCGCTGGCGAGGTCCAGCGCCAGGAAGGGGATCCCCCCGCCGACCAGCAGCCCGGCGACCCAGGCCAGCCCGCGGCGCCAGTCGCGAACCAGCAGGTACGCCGCCGCCGCCGCAGGGCCGGCCAGCGCGGTCTGCTTGGTGTAGAGTGCCAGTACGAACAGGGGGATCGCCAGCCAGACGAGCAGGGATCGCGCGAGCCGGGGCGGCGTGGCAGCAGGCAGCGGGGTGCCGAGCGCGACGCAGGCCAGCCCGGCGGCCATGAAGGCCATCATCAGCATGTCGGCGCGAAAGCGGGTGGCCCAAATGAGCACAGGCGGGGCGGCCAGCCAGAGTCCGGCGGCCCCCAGGCCCCCGGCGAGTCCGATCAGCAGACCCGCGCCGCGACCAAGCCGGGGCGACGCGGGCGCCGTGGCAACGGTGGTCGCCAGGACCGTGAGCAGCGCGGCGGCGGCGGCGGCCAGCGCGGCCCACATCGAGAGGCTGCGCCCATCGAAGAAGCCGGGCGTGGCGGGCATGATCTGCCCGGCCAGCCAGTAGTAGACGGGCGGATAGGGGCCGGAGATGAAGCGATCGGACGTGATCGGGCCGTAAAGGTCTCCGCCCTGGCGCATGAGCAGCGTCTCGTAGAGCATCAAGCCCTCGGAGCCGGGGCGGGGATAGGGGTAGGGCAGCCACAGCGTCGCGTTGGCGGCGAAAGCGGCGCCCGCCTGCCAGAGCAGCAGCGCCAGCACGCCGAGCGGTCCGCCAAGGGCGCCGGCAATGGCGGGGCGGCGGCCTATCTGCCAGGCCGCCGCCCCACTGCTGCGTAGCGTGTCGCCCAACCGGCTAGCTGCCATATACGCCCGCTACGTTGCGCCGCATTACTGGCCGGTGCCTTCTCCGCCGGGCCGCTTGCCGTCCCGCTCCGTGCGGGCGCGATCCTCACCAGTGGGTGGCGCGTAGCCGCCCTGACCGGCAGGCGGGCCATAAGGGTTCGCGGGGGGCGCTGGGGCCGGGGCGCCGGTGGGCGGCTGGCCGTAGGCGCTCGGCGGTGGGACGGGCGGCCCATAGCCACCGGGAGCGCTGGTGGGCGGGACATAGCCGCCCGGATACTGGCCGGGCTGGCTGTACCCGCTCGGTGGCTGGTCGTAGCTACCGGGATACTGGCCGGGCTGGCTGTACCCGCTCGGCGGCTGGCCGTAGCCGGGCGGGTACTGGCCGGGTTGGGTGTAGCCGCCGGGCGCGGCGGGCGGCCCATAGGGGGACGCGGGCGGCGCGCCGTAGGGGCCAGGCGGCGGCCAGCCGCCGGGATAGAGTGCGGGCTGGCCCGGTCCGGCGCCCGCGGGCGCGGTGAGGATGCGATAGAACAGCGTCCAGAGCACCGAGTTCCCGGCCAGGGGCAGAGCGCCGAGCAGCCCCGTCACCACCCAGAGCACGATGCCTACGACGACGCTCAACAGCGTACCGCCCGCACCCGTGCCCCCATTCATCGCCGCCGCCATGAGCGGGAGGCTGATCACGCCGCTGATGAGGGCAATGACAATGCCGACGACGATGCCGATGCCGAACTCGATCAGCAGCAGTAACAGCACATTGCCGGCGTTGGCGCGGAGCAGGCGCCAGCCCGTGCTCCAGCCCTGGCCCACCGTCTGGTTATCCAGCACCACGGCGCGCTGCGCCAACTGGATGACCACGCTCAACACCGCAAAGAGCGGAATCGCCAGCAGGATGAGTCCGCAGAAGCACAGAAAAAAGCCGCCCAGAGCGGGGAAGATGGTCGAGGGATTGGGGGTCTGCCCGTTCGGCGTATACATGCTGCTGAAGATCCCGGCGAACGTGCTGCCGAGGATGATAAAGCCCAGGATCACGAAGATGAGGGCAAACACGATGCCGATGGCGACGATAATCAGGTTCAGCCCAATGATCGGCCACATGCGGGTGCGGCCCTGCGCCCAGGCTTCCTGTAACGTGGGCGGGCGATCCAGCGCGGCGCGGTCCCCGGCGATGATCAGCCCGGCCTCGAACCCGGCGCGCACGAAGAAGAAGACGACCAGCAGGATGAACGCCAGGCAGGCCAGGAGCGCGCTGCCGCCGAACGCCGTGCTGATATCCGGCTGTGCCGTTGTGTTGAACCGGTTAAAGGTGTTGGCATTGTAACTGAAGTTGATGTTGGTGCTCAGCAGGGTGACAATCAGGCCGAGCACCCAGAGGACTTTGTATTTCCAGACGACCTGGAAAGTACGGGAAACCAGTGCGCCGAAATCGATAGCCATTTGCTTACTCCGCTCCTATCGCTGCCAACTCCTGGCGCAGCAGATTCAGCGCCTGAAGCGCCATGAGCCGCTTGACTTCGCCCCGCGCCGCGCGGATGGGGAGGCGCAGAGTCTTCACGGTACCGATATGGCCGGGCGCGGCGCAACTCCAGGCCACCCACATCTCGCCCAGCACGCGCTCATCGTCGCGGCCCGCGGGCAACCGCCCCGCCGTGACTAGCAGGGCGCCGGTGTTCCAGCGGCGGGCCACGGCGGCAGCCAGCGCGCGCACCCCGTCCTCGGTCAGGGGGTCCAACCCGCCGCTGTCCAGCCCCGCCTGCTCGACGGCGCGCGCTTCGGGGCTGGGCACCGCCAGCGCCGCCGTTACGCGATCCGCCGCCGTGGCGCTGCTCAGCACGCGGGCGATCTGCCCGCCGCTGGCTCCGCCGATCTCGGTCACGGCCAGGCGCGTATCGACTCGCGCCAGCAAGTTGCACACAACGTCTTCCAGCGTATCGGCGTCGGCGCCCCAGATCGCATCGCCCAGGCGCTCGCGCACCGCGGTCTCCAGGGGCGCCAGCAAGGCCCGCGCGGCGGGCGCATCGGCGGCGCGCGCCGTCAGGCGCAAGTGGACGCCGTCGCTCTTGGCATAGGTCGCCAGGGTGGGGTTGTTGCTGTGCAGCAAGTCCTGCACGCGCTCCTCCGCCGCCGACTCGCCCAGACCCAGCACTTTCAACGTGCGGGAGATGATCTCGCCGTTGCCGCCCGCCACCAGGCGGGGCGCGATCTCCTGGCTCCACATGCGCATCATCTCATGGGGCACGCCAGGCATCGCCACCAGGACGTGGCCGGCCCGCTCCACCCACCAGCCGGGCGCCGTGCCGACCGGGTTCGCCAGCACCTGGGCCGAGGGGATTAGCGTGGCCTGTTTCGCGTTGCGCTCCGGCATGGCCTGGCCGCGGTGGGCAAAGAACGCCCGCAGGTCGGCTTCCAGGTCGGGTTGCACCACCATCTCCTCGCCCAGCACGGCGGCGATGCCCTCGCGGGTCAGGTCGTCTTCCGTGGGGCCGAGTCCGCCGCTGACCACGGTCAGGTCCGAGCGATCCATGGCCCGGCCCAGCACTTCGGTCAGGCGGCCCAGGTTATCGCCCACCTGTGAGACCCAGTAACAGTTGATGCCCAGCGCGGCCAGTTCGCGCGTCAGATAGGTCGCGTTGGTGTCGGTGATGTTGCCCAGTAACAGCTCGGTGCCGACCGAGACGATCTCAGCGTTCATTAGCAGCCTCTTCCACCTGGGCGATCACTTCGCGGGTCACACCGGCGCGGCCCGCGGCTTCCGCGAAGGTCGCCGGCTCCATGCGGCGGCGCACGTCGAGGATCGTGATCGCGGCGTAGGCGGCTTCGGGGCGGCTGGTGCCGTGGAAGATGGAGAGTGCCTGCCAGGAATTGGCGAGGGCCGCCGTCAGATCGCCTTCTTGCAGCCGCAAGCGGCCCAGTTCGGCCAGCGTGCCGCCCACGCTGTTCCAGTCCTGTAACCGCTGATTAATGGCGAGCGCCAGGCCGTAGAACTCGGCGGCCTCGTGCAGGTTGCCCATCAGGCGGCGCACCATGCCCATCTGGTGCAATGTGCTGCCCATGGCCGCCCGGTCGCCCAGCATCGTC
>JAICKM010000645.1 GCA_025927935.1 Chloroflexia bacterium
CAGTTCAACCTGCGCCCGCTCTGGACCTTCTCCAGCCACGGCGATGCCGAGCGCACCGGGCAGGAGCCGCTGATCCTCTCGGAGTTCGGTAACTGGGGCCTGCCCTCGTTAAAGACCCTGCGCGCGGACGCGGGCGGGCACGACCCGGCCTGGTTCCACATCGGCCCCTGGTGGTCGCCCTGGGAGGGCGAAGCGGGGTGGCCGAGCGGCGCCGAGGAGCGGTTCCACCGGCTGGGCCTCGAAAGCATCTGGGGCGATTATGAAGGCTTTGCCGCCGCCACCCAGTGGCACCAGTTCGCGGCCATGAAGTTCGAGATCGAGACGATGCGCCGGCAGCCGCACCTAGCGGGCTACGTGATCACCGAGTTCACCGACGCCTACTGGGAAAGCAACGGCCTGCTGGACTTCGACCGCAATCCCAAGGTGTACCATGATCGGTTCGCGGCGATCAATGCGCCCGATATGATCATCCCCCAGACGGCGTCCTATGCCTGCTGGGACGATCAGCAGGTGCGGGTGACGTTCCACGGCGCGCACTACAGCGTGGCGGATTGGGCGGGCGCGCGGCTGGCCTGGACACTCGCCGGCACGGATATCGCCGGCGAGTGCCCCGTGGCGAACCTGGGCCGGGGGGTCGCGCAGGTGCTGGATACGCGCAGCTTGCGGCTCCCGCAGGTCGAGCAGAGCAAAATGGTGCAGTTCCAGTTCACGCTGCGCGCGGCGGGCGGGCAAGAACTGGCCCGCAACACACTCGATGTGCTGGTGCTGCCCGCGGCGGGCCGCAAGCCGCGGTATCAGCAGCCGGTTGCCGTCATTGCGCACAGTCCATCGGGCGGGTTAGGCACGGAATCGCTCACCGAAGACGATGGTGCGCTGGGCACGACCGTGACCGCGCCGCCCGACGCGATGCCTGACGATACGCTGGAGGCGCAGAGCGCCGCCGGCAGTACGGCCCTGCCCGGCCTGCAACGCGCGCTGGACGCGCTCGGCTATCGCACGACCGGCAGACTCGACGCCCAGATCAAACTGGCGGTGAGCGATTATCCCACCGCGGATTTGCTGGACTGGGTGCGCGCGGGCGGCGACCTGCTGTACATCAACAACCAGGGCGCCAGTCCCTTCTTCTGGACGCAGGGCCGCGGCGGCGCGTATAGCGGTAGCTGGATCAGCAGCTTTAGCTGGATGCGCCCGCAGATCCACAAACGATTCGCCGTGGTCAACCCGCTCACCATGCCCTATCAGCGCGTGATGCCCACGCGGACGATCCTGGGGCTGCCGGTCGGCGATGCCGCCTTCCACGACGACCTGCTGGCGGGCATGGTCTGCGGGTGGGTGCGCCATCCGTCAGTGCATACCGTGCAGTTCCGCTACGGCCAGGGCCGGGTGATCATGACGACCTTTGCCCTGGAGGAAGCGCTGGCGCTGTACGGCGACCCGGTAGCCGTGGCGCTCCTGCACGACCTGATCGACCATCTCCATTCCGACGCCTGCCGGCCGGCGCTCGCGGCTAATTTCTAAGACCGCTGCCGCGCAGTGAGGGCGAGGCCGCCGTCGGGTTCGACGGCGGCCTCGCGATTCGCGCCCACACCGGGCGTGATTGTGCTATAATAATCGCATCACGTCCGGGGGATTCCCCCAGGCAAGCGACAACCCGTTTCGCGGGGCGAGGGTCCCCTATCCGCCCGCCGCGAAACACGCCACCTCAAGGAGGCTCGCATGACCAGCACAGCAGAACCGTCCCGCCCCGTTCCCAACTTCCGCCGCCCCGACTTTGAACAGACCGACCGCGTCTTGCACGAAGAGCGGATGTTTGTGCCGTCGCAGGAAGTGGTGGATAACGCCAATATGACCGCCTATATCCAGGCCAAGGGCTTCCAGTCGTATGAAGAGCTGTACGCCTGGTCCATCGCCAACCCCGAAGAATATTGGGCCGAGCAGGCCAGGGAGTTGCACTGGTTCAAACCCTGGGATACCACCTTCCAGTGGACGGAGAAGCCGTTTTTCAACTGGTTCGCGGGGGGCAAGTTCAACATCTGCTATAACTGCCTCGATCGGCACAAAGGCACGCCCGTCTGGGACCGTATCGCGTACTACTGGGAGGGCGAGAATCCCGCCGAGACCTCGACCATCACCTATGCCGACCTCTACCAGGGCGTCAATCGCTTCGCACAAGTGTTGCTCAACGCCGGGGTGAAACGCGGTGACGTGGTGACCATCTATATGTCGCGCTGCCCGGAGATGGTCATGGCGATGCTGGCCGTCGCCCGCATCGGCGCAGTCCACTCGATCATTTTCGGCGGCTTTGCCGCACACGCCATCGTAGATCGCGTGGAAGACGCCGACGCGCACACGATCGTCACCATCGACGGCTACCCTTATAACGGCAAGCAACTCAACCTCAAGGCCATCGTTGATCAAGCCACCGATCAACTGCCGGACGTCAATCGCGTCATCGTCGTGCGGCGCAGCGGCATGGACGTGAACATGAAGGAAGGCCGCGACTTCTACTACGATGAGTTGCTGAAGGATGTCCCCGAAGACGCCGAGGTGCCGTGCGCTGAGATGGATGCGGAGGATCCACTCTACATCCTCTACACCTCCGGCTCGACCGGCAAGCCGAAGGGCGTGATTCACGTCCATGGCGGCTATGCCGTCGGTTGCTATACGACCACCAAGTTTGTCTTCGACATCAAGCCCGACGATATCTACTGGTGTACCGCCGATCCCGGCTGGGTGACGGGCCACAGCTATATCGTCTACGGCCCACTCATGACCGGCGTCAGCAGTATCTTCTACGAAGGCGGCACGATGATCCCGGACGCCGCCCGCTGGTGGAACCTGGTCGAGAAGTACAAGGTCACCATCCTCTACACCGCGCCGACGGCGATCCGCGGCCTGATGCGCCACGGCGACCAGTACCCGGCGCGCCATGACCTGTCCAGCCTGCGCCTGATCGGCACGGTGGGCGAGCCGATCAACCCGGAAGCCTGGCTCTGGTACCGCCACATCACCGGCGACCGGCTGCCCGTGATGGACACCTGGTGGATGACCGAAACCGGCTCGATCCTGATCTCGCCGACGCCGATCACGCCGCTGAAACCCGGCTCCTGCACGTACCCGCTCCCGGCCATCGAAGCCGATATCGTCACCCTGGAAGGCAAGCCGGTGGACATCAACCATGGCGGCTTCCTGGTGATCCGCAAGCCCTGGCCGTCGATGATGCGCACCATCTACAAGGACCCGGATCGCTATCGCACCTACTGGACGACCATCGAAGGCAACTACTTCGCCGGGGATGCCGCGCATAAAGATGCCGACGGCTACTTCTGGGTGCAGGGCCGCGTGGACGATGTGATCAAGGTCTCCGGCCATCGCCTGGGGTCGATGGAGATCGAGTCGAGCCTGGTCAGCCACCCGGCGGTCGCCGAAGCGGCGGCCATCGGCCTGCCCGACGAACTCACCGGCGAGCATATCCGGGTCTATGTCATCCTCAAGAGCGGCAACGAGCAGAGCGACGCGTTGCAGAACGAGCTCAAGCTGCATGTGCGGGGCGAGTTGGGCGGCATCGCCGTACCCAAAGAGATCGAGTTCGTCCCGTCCCTGCCCAAGACGCGTAGCGGCAAGATCATGCGCCGCTACATCCGGGCCAAAGCCATGGGCCAGGACCCCGGCGACCTGACCACCCTCGAATCGTAGGGCCACCCGGTCGATAGCCAGGCAACAAAAAGCCCCCGGCCTGTGCCGGGGGCTTTTTCGCTCGCGGAGATTACTCTTATACCAGGAGATCAGCAGCAATGAAACTAGAAAGTTTTGAAACATATCAGCGCGAGTCAAGGAAAACCTGGGGTGTGATATCGATGGATCATCCTGTCGTATATCCAACTCTCGGCTTAGTGAACGAAGCAGGAGAAGTTGCCGGGAAGATTAAGAAAATCTTCAGAGACAGAGACGGGGTAATCTCTGAAGAAGACAGACAAGCACTCAAGCAGGAGCTGGGTGATGTACTTTGGTACCTCACACAAATATGTACTGAATTGGATTTATCACTGGAAGAGGTCGCCGAAGCTAATCTCACAAAGCTCTTCTCACGATTGGAACGCGGGAAAATTCGTGGCGATGGAGATTACCGGTAATTGCAAGAATCAA
>JAICKM010001098.1 GCA_025927935.1 Chloroflexia bacterium
CGGAGGCTAGTGATCGAGCTGCTTATGCAGCAGTTCCTCCACAACTTGCGCGTTCGCTTTTCCGCGCGTGGCCCGCATGATCGGGCCGATCAGCCCCTTCAACGCCGCCGCTTTGCCGCCGCGATAATCGGCGACGATTTTGGGGTTGCCCGCGATCACCTCCGCCACCACCTGCTCCAGGGAGCTTGCGTCGCTGATTTGCCCCAGGTCGCGCTCGGCGACCAGCTGGCGGGGATCTTTCCCGGTGCGGACGATATCGGGCACCAGGGCGCGCGCCTGGCTGATGCCGATCACCTTCGCGTCGACCAGCGCCAGCAGAGCCGCCAGGTGGGCGGGCGTGAGCGGCAGGTCGGCAATGGACGTGTCCTCTTGCACCTCTTTGAGCACGTCGTTAATGATCAGGTTCGCCAGCGGCTTGGCCTTGTCGGGGCCGGCTGCGGCCACCGCCGACTCGAAGTAGTCGGCCACGGGGCGCGTCTGCACCAGCAGCTCGGCGTCGTCGCGCGAGAGTCCATAGGTAGCGATGAGGCGGTCGCGGCGGGCGACCGGCAACTCCGGCAACTGGGCGGCGACCTGAGCCACCTGCTCCGGCGTGAAGGTCAGTGGGGGCAGATCCGGCTCCGGGAAATAGCGGTAGTCATGCGCGTATTCCTTGCTGCGCTGGCTCACCGTCACGCCCTGCTCGTCGGACCAGCCGCGCGTTTCCTGTGCGATGGTGCCGCCCGCTTCCAGGGTCCCGGTCTGGCGGCGCACTTCATACTCCAGGGCGCGGCGCACCGCCTTGAACGAGTTCATGTTCTTGATCTCGACCTTGGTGCCGTATTCGGCCTGCCCAACCGGGCGCACCGAGACGTTGGCATCGCAGCGGAACGAGCCTTCTTCCATATTGCCGCTCGACGCCTCGATGTACTGCAAGATCTGGCGGAGTTTGACCAGATAGAGCGCGGCTTCTTCGGGCGTGGCGATATCGGGCGCGCCGACGATCTCCATCAGGGGCACCCCGGCGCGGTTCACGTCGATGAGCGAGTAGGCGTGGCCGTTCTCGCGGCGGTGCAGCAAGCGGGCGGTATCTTCTTCCAGATGGACGCGGATGATGCCGATACGCTTGGTCCCGGCGGGCGTCTCGATCTCCAGCCAGCCGTCGCTCGCCAGGGGAAGATCGTACTGCGAGATCTGGTAACCCTTCATGAGATCGGGGTAATGGTAGTTCTTCCGATCAAACTTGCTGAAGGGCGCGATGCTGCAATGCAGCGCGAGACCCGTGCGCATACCTAATTCGATGGCGCGGGCGTTGACGACGGGGAGAGTGCCGGGTTGGCCCTGACAGATGGGGCAGGTGATCGTGTTGGGGGGTGCGGCAGCGGCGCCGTGCGTTTCGGCCGGGCAGCCGCAATACATTTTACTGGCCGTCAGCAGTTGCGCATGCACTTCGAGGCCAATGGTTGTGAGATATTCGGCCATGCCGTGTGTGTCGATCCTCCAAATAGGCGCCAGCCCCAGCCATCCATGACGGTATAGCGCACAGTACATTATACCCCAAGATCGGCGCCCCACGCAACCGAGTGCTGAGCGCTGAGTGCTGA
>JAICKM010000834.1 GCA_025927935.1 Chloroflexia bacterium
CAGCCAGGGATCGACTAGCTGGTTGTTGCCGACCGCGCCGTAGAACCAGGCGTGGGCCGTCTCGTGCAGCGGCGTGTACCACGTCCAGGCGCCGGGCACAGGTGCGGCTCCGGCCCGCTGGGTGGGGATCAGGTAGACCATCGGGTATTCTTGCGAATAGTCCCACTCGGCGGCACGGGGCAGGGCCATCTCGCCGACGGTGAAGACTTTGTAGGGGTACGGCCCGATATGCGACCCGTACCAGCGGATCGCGGAGGCCACTGTGTCGAGCAATGCGCCGCCCGCCGCGTGGTGGCCGGGCAGGAAGTAGCCCAGCACCTGCACGCCCCCGGCGTTGCGGGTCATGGCGCCGTCGGCGAAGGGGTTCAGCAGGCGCGGCGAGATGGTGTAGGCCACGTCGCGCACGCCGGGCGCGTCGAACACCCAGCGGCGGCTTTCGTGGGCCGTCGTCGTGCCGGTGCCCCCGGCGACAATGGCCCGGTCGCTGGTGAAGGTCACGCGATAGTCGGCCACCTCGTTGATGCCCTGGTCGCCGTGTTCGCCGTAAGGGAACTGATCCCAGCCGCCATTCTCATAGGGCACCACGCTGGGCAGCCAGTCGCCGAGCGTCAACAGGTCGTTCGCCGCGTCGTAGCCGTGGCGCCCGCCGAACGACGGCGGATGCAGGCCGAATCGCAACTCCAGATCGACGGCGGCGCCGGGTGCCAGCGGCGCGGGCAGGGCAATCGCCAGGTTCACCTCGTCGCGCCAGCGGGTGGTCGTCGCGCGCCCGGCGGCCTGGGCGCTCTGCACGGTGAAGGCGTTGCGCCAGTGGTGATACACCACCCGCAGCACCACCTCATGCAAGGTGACATGCGCGGCGGTCGTGTTCACATAGTGAATGGTCTCGACCACATCCAGGCCGCGATCATCGCCTATGTGGGCTTGCACAGTGTAGCGGGTGCGGGTGGCGGCCGTTTTGGTATCGGGGCGCAGGTCGGCGTAGCGCCAGTCGTAGTACTGGCGGCCCACATTGCCCATCTCCACCTGCCAGGCGGCGGCGTTGCCCGGCGTGTAGGTGAGGCTGCGCCGCTCGAACAACTGGACCAGCACATCGCGGGTGGCGTTGCCCACGCGGGCGCGCACCCAGAACGGCTCGGTCAGCGGCAGGCCCAGCGTGTAGACCCAGTTCGCCGCGGGCCCGGCGCCGCCGGCCTGGATGTAGCGCCAGAACACATCGGCCACGTTGTGGCGCGATTGCGGCTCGTAGGCGCCGAGCGTGACCGGCGTGGGCAGGGTTGCCAACTGCGAGGTGGTACCCGCCGCGTTCAGGGCCAGGGCGGCGGGCGCGCCGGTGCGGTTGCCGGGGGCCGGCGCATCGACCAGGGCGCGCGCCGTGGCATAGGATGGCGCCGCATCCGCGCCGGGGTCGCCCGCTACCGGAATCGGCGCTGGGGGGCGCGCCTCCCAGTCGCCGGCCTCGGCTCCCGTGCTGATGCGGCCCTGGACCATCTCGCGCACCAGCAGGCCGCCGGTCACGAACCAGGGCGCGTTGCGATTGGCGCCGGGGTCGTTGACTTCCAGGCGGCCCTTGTCGAAGTATTGCACCAGGTGAATGCCGGTGGGCGTGCCGTTGGCCGGCTCATAGGTTGTGTAGAACGGGCCGGGACCCCAGAGCCAGCTACGGTTGGCCTGCCCCGCCGCCACGGCGGCATCGGCGCGCGCCCAGACGGCGCGGATGGCGGGATCGGCGAAGCCGTCGCCGGGCGCCGCGACCGGGGCCGCCTGCACCGGCGGCGCGGGCAGCAGGCTGAGGAAGGTCGCCACGGAGAGCAGTGCGCAGGCCGCGCGCACGAATCGTGGCGTCACGGGCCGGCTACCGCCTCGACCGGATGCCGGACAGCAAACTCTTCCGCCGTCATCCCGAAGATCAATTCGTCGAAATATTGGCCTCCGGTATGGATCATGCGCCGCAGCCGTCCTTCCTGCTGGAAGCCCAAGCGCTCGTGCAGCCGGATGGACGGCTCGTTGAAGCTGTAGACATGCGCGGTCACTTTCTGGTAGCGTAACTCGCCGAAGTAATAGCGCAGCAGCAGCACAATGGCTTCGGATGCGTAGCCCTGGCGCTGCTTCTCGGCGCGCACGGCCACACCGTAGCCGAAGGTACCGTGGCGCGGCTCGCAGCTATGCGTGCTGATCGAGCCGACCATCTCGCCGCCCAGCGTCTCGATCACAAAATGGAACGCATCGCCGGACGGCTCGGCGGTCGCCATCTTCTCGGCCCAGCGGCGCTGGCGTTCCTCGGACGTGGGGAACGGGATGAAGTAGAGGCGCCGGGCCATCTCGGTATCCTGGTTCCAGGCATGAAAGATCGCGGCGTCGCCCGGCTCAATACCGCGCAGGCGAACACGGGTGCCTTGCCAGATGTTGGGTGTGCCGCGTTCGGGGGCGGGCCGGGTCATGCCAGTACCACGTGGGCCAGCCGGCTGTAGACCGCCCCGCTGGGGCGCATATCACTGCGCATCACGCTCACACCGGTTACGTCAAAGAGGACCGGGGCCAGACCGGGCAGCGCCTGCACAGCGGCGCCGATTTCCGCCCGCTCGGTAGGCGTGCAGCGGTCGCGCACGCGGGCCAGGGTCAGGTGGGGATCAAAGCGGCGGTCGAGCGTGAAGCCCGCGCCGCGCAACTGGGTGGCAATCCCTTCGCGCAAGGCCGTGAGCGCGGCCATCGCGTCGGGTGCCCCCTCCACGCCCGCCCAGATGACGCGCGGGGCGCGGGCATTGGGAAACATGCCCAGGCCCTCGGCGCGCAACTGGAACGGGCCGGTCCCCGCCGCGCCCTGCTGCACCACGCTCGCCAGCGCGGGCACCTGCCCGGCCGGGATCTCGCCGATAAAGGCCAGGGTCAGGTGGAGGCCGGCGGGCGCCGAGAGCCGTAACGGCAGCGCCCGCGCGGCCAGTTGCTGCTGCACCGCCG
>JAICKM010000037.1 GCA_025927935.1 Chloroflexia bacterium
CAGCTTCTCGTGCACGATCTCCAGCTCCTCGACGCCCACCTCGTTGGTCGACGAGTTCATCGAGGGGCCGCTGATCTTGCGCGGCCAGGCGCGGATGAAGTTCCAGCGGGCCACTTCGGCGCCGGTCTGGTCCACCATGACAATCGAGCCGTTGGCGCGGGCCTGATCGACCTGGCCTTCCTCGACCATCTTGCGCCACTTCCAGGCGTCCATCGAGTCGGTGATGCCGCGCTTGAGGTTGATAACCTGCCACTTCAGGCGGCCGGGCACCGCCTGGATCGTGTGGAAATCACCCTTCATCGAGGCTTTGTACTCGACCAGCTCGGTTTCGGAGCCGAGACCGCTGCACTCGCGGAAGACCATGTTGTCCAGGTGGCCGTCCACACTGACAAAGAAGTTAGCTTGTACTAGGGGGTCCTTACGGACGCCACCACCATCCATACCGGGCATTGTGCGTTACCTCCTTGTAGTAGACTGCTTACTCGCCAGCCGCCCCGCCGCCCTGCCACTGGCTCAGGCGGATAATCACAAACTCGGCGGGCTTCACCGGGGCGATCCCGATTTCCACGATCAGTTGGCCGACATCGCGGACCTCGACCGGGTTGTTCTCCGCATCGCACTTGACGTAGAACGCCTCGCTCGCCGTGTTACCGAAGAGCGCGCCGTCGCGCCAGGTGCGCACCAGGAAGGCCGAGATATCGCGCTTGACGCGCTCCCACAGGTCCATGTCGTTCGGCTCGAAGACGACCCACTGCGTCCCGCGCTGCAACGACTCTTCTACATAGTTAAACAGCCGGCGCACGTTCAGGTAGCGCCACGCCGGGTCGCTGGAGAGGGTGCGCGCGCCCCAGACGCGGATGCCGCGACCGGGGAAGCTGCGGATGACGTTGATGCCCTCCGGGTTCAAGATGGCCTGTTCCGAGGAGGTGGTCTGATATTCGAGGCCGATGCAGCCGGCGATCACCTCGTTGGCTGGAGCCTTGTGCACACCGCGTTGCGAGTCGCTGCGCGACCAGATACCGGCCATGTGGCCGCACGGGGGCACCATGATGCTGCCGCCGCTGACCGGATCGGCCACCTTGATCCACGGGTAATAGAGCGCGCCGTACTTGGAGTCGTAGTTGACTTCCTTCATGCGCCAGTCGCGGATCTGCTGCGGGGTCATGCCGGGCGGGCTGTCGAGGATGGCGACGCGGTTGCCCATGTTCTGGGCATGGTCGAGCATGGCCTGCTGCACGGCCTGCACGCCTTCCATGTTGACGCGCCCGGACTGGTAGAGGGCCATCAGGTCGGGGAAGCAGACGATCTTGGCATCTTCGGCCACTTCCAGGCCGTTGACGCCGCTGCGCTGGGCCGCATCGCCGACCAGCAGGTCGGTGCCGACGTTGGCCCGCTCGGCAGGCAGGGCGGACTCGACAGGCAGGCTGAGCGGATAGGCGCCCGGCAGGGGCATCCGGTCCACGGGGCTGCCCGGCATTTCGCGCTCGGCCACGCGGACCAGCTTGGACTCGGCGTTGACGACATCGGCCACGTTGCGCACGTTGCGGCCTTTGCGCAGGGTCACATTCTCGAAGCGCTCGGTCGTGTCGCCCTGTTTCACCTGCAAAGTGAAGCTGTCGTCGGGGGGCGGCGGCTGGCCTTCGGTGGCGGCGGCGGGCAAGACATCGAGCTTGATCGCGCTGCCGGCCGATCCGGCCTCGCGGGCGGTGACTTCGAGGCCCATGGCCCCGCCGCCGATCTTGGCGGGCAGTTGGGCACTGGCGGTGGGCAACTGGCGCTGGGCGGCGCGGGATGCGTTGCCGTCGGCGGCGTCGACGTTGCCCAGGGGCAGGCGCGTCACATAGCAGGACGAACCGCCGTTATTGAAAAAGCCATACACGGCGTGGGCCAGGAACCCACCGGGGATGAAAGCGCCGAAAGTGTTGACGAACTGGGTCCAGTTGGCAATATAGCGAGGCTCGTTAATGGGTCCGCGTTCGGCAAACCCGACGAAGGCGGCGAGGGAAGTCCCGACGCCTTCAATGGGCTTGCTACCCTTGTCGACCTCCTCGACGTAAACGCCGGGGGTCAAGTAAGTCGTGGCCATGAATGTTCCTTTCCGCATTGGCTAGCACTACTGATCAGGGTTCTTACGCGCAATCGCCTATTCGCGTCACCTCCTTCGACTTTTGCCGGTGGCTGGCGGAGCCGGGGGCGGCCCGGCCTCGTCGCTAGGCGCGGTGGGAAGGGGTCCCACCGGGCCGCTGGGGGCCGCAGGCGCACCGGGATCGGGCAGCACAAGGTCGTACCCCGCGCCCGGCACCTCGATGGTGCGCTCGGCCTGGGCCGTCGCTGTCGTGGCGCGCAGCGTATAGCGCCCCCGTGGCACGCGATCAAAGGCGAAGCGCCCCGCCGCGTCAGTCAGCACCCGGAGGCCCCGTTCCACGAGGAGCACCTGCGCGCCGGGCACCACGGCGTCGGATTCGGCGCCTTGGCGCACCCACCCGCCGAACTGCACCGTGGGTAGCTCGTCCGGGGGTGAGTCGCCGGTGCCCAGCCGGGTCCGCATCCGGCGCGTCAGCACCAAGGGGACCTCGGCCACCCATTCGGGATCGAGCGGCAGCGTGACCACATAGTGGAACCCGGCCCGGATGGGGCCTTCCATGCTGCTCCAGAAGTCGGAGGGGTTCTTAATCGGGCCGTCGGGCTGCGCCGTCTTGGTGGGGAACGGCCATTCCTGGCCCACCAGGCTGCCCTTGAGGTATTCGACCGGGATGGTGTTGTAGCGCATGAGGGCGCCGATCACACGCCAGAGGAGCCGGTGCTCGTCTTCGGGCGCATTGGCCCAGGCGGTGACCATATAGCAGGCGTCCAACCGGAAGGGCATGCGCCGCCGGGTGACGCCCGGCACCTCGCGGGATGTGCCGTTGCGGCGCCCGCCCAGATTGCGATCCAGTTCCCACTGATTATGGCGCAGATCCTGGTTCTCCACCAGGTGATAGAGGTAGCAGTTGACGGTGGGCCGGGCCAGCGACGCGCTCCACTCGGCGGTCGGCGCCTCGAACGCCACGTCGATCTCCGCGGTATCCAGCGGGACGCCCTTGACGAGCATTTCCTTGATCGTTTCGTCTAGATCGGTTAGCACGCCCGGTACTCCGTCCCCACTAGCGCGGCCTCGCCGGTGAGGATCGCGCCCATCACCGCCGTCTCACCCAGTCTACTGCGCCGGGCATGATCCGGTTACGGTTGGTCTGTCTGGAGGTTGCTTGCTCAGGTGGGAGGATCCCAAGGTCCGGTGAATAATGCAGCGCGCCGAAGCCCGTGCGCCGATGGGAAGTTCTCCAACCGGACTCCACGCGCCGATGCCCCAGCTAACAGCGGCAATATGCGGGAGCCAGAATCTGTAATTGTGGAATTGCACCAAAACCGTAAGCGTAACGGGATGCACTACACCAGCACAGAACTAAATATGGCGAAATATAATTAAAAAAGCCGCGAAGAAATGGATGTGAGTGACGGGGGTGGACCGCGCCAAAAGAAGAGAAGGTGGGGTGGAATTCAAGCCAGCCTAGCGTGTCCCTTACCGTATGTGCTTATGATACTCATTCATCGGAGGGTTGTCAATACCATTAATCCGATTGTAAGCAGCTATCAGTCCTATACAGGTCCTACAAAACGGTAAGGATTCGCCAGGCAGGCGGGCGGCGCGTGGCTGGGGAAGCCCGCGCGCCGCCGGGGCCGTGCTCAGGCGAGGGCCTGCTCCATGTCGCGCAGCAGGTCGTCGCCCGACTCGATGCCGACACTGAGGCGCACCAGGTTATCCGGCACCTCCAGCGGCGAGTTGGCGACGCTGGCGTGGGTCATGACCGCCGGGAGTTCGATCAGGCTTTCGACCCCGCCGAGGCTCTCGGCCAGGGCGAAGAGCCGGGTCTTTTCCACGACCGCTGCGGCCGCGGCCTTTCCGCCGCGCACGTCAAACGACATCATGCCGCCGAAGCAACGCATCTGCCGCCGGGCCAGTTCGTACTGCGGGCCGCATTCGAGGCCGGGATAGCGCACCGTCTCGACGCGCGGATGGGTGCTGAGGAACTGGGCGATGCGCAGGGCGTTGGCCTCGTGGGCGCGCATGCGCACGGCGAGCGTCTTGATCCCGCGCAAGACCAGCCAGGAGTCGAACGGGCCAGGGGTGGCGCCGACCGCGTTTTGCAGGTAGTGCAGCCGCTCGTACCAGGCGTCGTCGTTCAGCAGGATGGCCCCGCCGACGACATCGCTGTGCCCGCCCAGGTATTTGGTGGTGCTGTGGACGACCAGGTCGGCGCCGAGCAACAGCGGCTGCTGGCCGAACGGCGAGGCGAAGGTGTTGTCCACGATGACCCGCCCGCCGTTCGCGTGCGCCCGCGCAGCCACGGCGGCAATGTCGATCAGCTTCATGAGCGGGTTGCTGGGCGTCTCCAGCCAGGCGGCACGCGTATTATCGCGCCAGTTCGCGTCGATGCTCGCCGGGTCGGTCATATCGATATAGCTGAAGTCGAGTCCGTATTCGCGCAGCACTCGCTCAAAGAGGCGGAAAGTGCCGCCGTACACGTCGTTCGCCACCAACAGATGATCGCCCGGCTTGAACGTGTACATCAGCGTGGTCTCGGCGCCCATGCCGGTGGCGAAGCCCAGGCCATAGCGGGCGCCTTCGAGCGCGGCCAGGCATTCTTCGAGCGCCGTGCGCGTGGGATTGCCGGTGCGGCCATACTCATAGCCTTTGTGCTGCCCCAGCGCCTCCTGCACGAAGGTGGAGGTCTGGTAGATCGGCACGATCACCGCGCCGGTGGCGGGATCAGGGTCCTGCCCGGCGTGGATGGCGAGGGTTTCAAATCCGTAGCTCCCAGCCGCGTCGCCGGAAGAATTCGCGTCACTCATCTGCGTTGGCTCCTGTTACGTTAATGGAGTAAACTGTCTTATCCTGGTCAGCCCTGTGATTCGGTCTCGGCTGAAGGCTCATAAGAGGCATTGTAGCCCTCGCCGTTGACCGTTGTCAAGGCGCGAGGACGGACCTAACCCCCTGCCCGGCGCGGGCAGGGGAGATGACGAGAGCTATTATGGGCAGGAGAGTGAGGATGCGCGGTTTTCAGTTGATTTTGGGGCAGGACGATCCGGCGGCGGCGGCGGGGGCGATGGCGGCGGCCACGCTCGACCGGCCCGATGCCGGCGGCCATGTGCTGCGCAAGGGGCAGATGATCGGCCCGGCGGAAGTGGCGGGCTTGCGGACCCTGGCCGCGACGGCCCCTGGCACGCCGGTCTCGCTGCTGGCGCTGGATGCGGAGGATGTGGACGAGAGCGAGGCGGCGCGGATGCTGGGCGCGGCGTTCGCCGGGCCGGGGGTGGCGCTGCGCGGGCCGAGCCAGGGGCGCATACGCTTGGCCGCGGCGCAGACCGGGCTAGTGCTGGTGGACGGCGCGCGACTGGCCGCAGCCAACACCTTGCCCGATATCAGCGTCTACACGGTGTTTGGCGGCACGCCGGTCGCGGCGGGCACGCAACTGGGCGAGGTCAAGATCACGCCGCTGGCCGCGCCGCGGGCGGTGATCGAGGAGGCCGCGCGCATCCTGGCGCCGGACACCGGCGGGCCGGTCCTCGAAGTGCGCGCCTTCACGCCGCACCGCGCCGCCCTGATCGTCTGCGAACGCCTGGCCCCGGACGCCGCCGAGCGCATGGTGCGCGGGTTGCAGAAGAAGCTGGCCTGGTTCGGCTCCACGCTGGATGCAGCCGATGTGGACCACATTGCCAATGATCGGGTGGAAGTGGCAAGCCGCTTGCACGCGGCGCTGGAGCGTGGGGCGACTCTGCTCCTGGCGGCGGGCGGCTCGACCAGCGACCCGGCAGACCCCACGCTCTGCGCGCTAACCGACCTGGGCGCGACCCTGCTGCGGCGCGGGGTGCCGATCCATCCCGGCAGCCTGCTGTGGGTGGCGCAGCGCGGCGAGGCCCTGATCGTGGGCGTGCCGTCGTGCGGGGCCTTCGGCGAGCAAACCTCGCTCGACCTGATGCTCCCCCGCCTGCTGGCGTTGGGCGCGGGCGGGCTGAACGGCCTGGAGCGGCTGGCCGAGGGCGGCCTGCTCACGCGGGGCATGGACCACCGTTTCCCGCCCTATGGCGCGCTGGAGTAGCCCGGCACCCTACGGCGCCGGCCAGGTCTCGCCTTCCCGCAACACGACCAACCGGTCTGCGTAGGGCGTGTCGCGCAAGGCCGTCGCCAATGCGGCGATAGGTTCGACATAGTGCGCGAAGGTGTGGTGGTGAATCGGGATCACCGTGGCCGGTTGGAACAGATCGACCACGCAGGTGGCATCCGCCGCGTCGAGCGTCAACCGCCCGCGCGGGCCATCCGAGCCCACCGCGCCCATATGCGGCACCAGCAGATCGGGGCGCCCGATGCGCTCCCGGATCAGCGTCAGCCCGTCGAACCAGACTGTGTCCCCTGTCCAGTAGATGGTGTAGCGCTCCGGCCCGGCGCGATACTCGATGAGATAACCGTTGACCAGGCCCATATCCGCGTTCACGGCCTCGTCCGCGGCGTGGCGGGCGGGCAGCGCCATGACCCGTAGCCGGGCGCCGTCCTTTTCCAGCGTAAAATGTTCCCACCAGTTGATGCCCCAGACATAGGCGAAGCCCCACCGGCGGACCGTAGCGGCATCGGGGCGGGGCACGGCGACGCGCAGATTCTTGTCCAGCCGCTCGGCGGCGGGCGCATCGAAGTGATCGCGGTGCAGGTGGCTGACCAGCACCAGGTCCAGGCCGTCCAGTTGCACGGGCGGCAGGGGCGCCAGCCGGGCAATCGGCGCCTGCGCGGCCTCGGTCGATGGGTGGCGATTCATCACGAAGGCGGCCGGCCCTTCGCCGAACATGGGATCGGTCAGCACGCGGAACTGGTCCCACTCCAGCAGAAACGTCGGCCCGCCCAGCCATTGGAAGTGCATCGGTATCTCCCCGGCCCGCATCGCCGCGCCCGCTAGCCGATGCGCCGGCCCGGCCCCGCCGCCAGGCGGCGAACCGTGCGGATCAGCAAATCGAGCGCGCTTTCCATCGTCGTAACGTCGATGGCGTCGGGCGTATCGGTGCGCCAGTGCCAGTTGGGCAAGGCGCCATGTTCGTCAAAGGCCATCAAGCTCAAGGCGCGGTAGCCGCGCGACAGCGGCACCTGGGCGTCGGTCGGCAGGGTGTGGTAGCCGCGGGTCTGGAAATGGAGCCCGCGGCGCAGGGCCATGCGCGTCGCCGCGTCGAGCAGTTCGCTATCGGCCAGCAACGGCCAGAGCGTGCCCTCCTGGTTGACCAGCGTGAGCATCCCGGCGCCCACGTTGTCCACGTTGATAAACAGCGTCGTGGCGGGATCCAGTTCGTCCGCGTGGGCCTCCAGGAAGCGCTGCATCCCGCCCAGGCCCGACTCTTCGCAGCCGGTGAAGACGACCCACAGCTCCGCTTTCTGCTCCAGCGCACCCTGGAGCGCGGCGGCCAGGCGCTCCGCCGCCGCCAGGACCACGGCCACCCCGCTGGCGTTGTCATTGGCCCCGGCGACAACGGGCATGGCCGCCTCGCGCTGCACCAGCAAGGCCAGCGGGAATAGGAGAGCGCCGCCCGCCGCCTGCGTGGCCCGATCCAGCCCTTCCGGGTCCTGCCGGCGCGGTCCCTGGATCCAGCGAACCAGGTTGCCCAGCGCCACGGTTGCCATGGCCGCCGTCAGTCCGACATACGACGCGCGAAAGCCGCGCACCAGGCGCGGGTGGAACAGCAACGCCGACCGCGCGGTGTCCAGATGGGCGACCAGGATTACGCGGCGCTCCGGCGGCGAGCCGTCCGATTCGGGCAGCGGCAGGCGGGCCACTACGTTCTGGCTGCGATCGTGGGGCAGAAACGGCAGGCGCGAGGCGACCTCGAAGCCCAGGCTCTCGGCCAGGAACGCGCCGAACGCACCCAGCCCCAGCACCGCGCCCAGCGCGGGCCGGCGCGGCCCCAGCCACCCGGCCAGGGCCAGGGCGCCGTAGAGCGGCGCATACGTCCAGCTAAAGGTGGTCAGGCCCTCAAACGGCTCCAACTCCACCTCGTAGCCGGCATGGCGCAACCGGTCGATGACAAAGGCCGCCGCCTTGCGCTCCCCTTCCCCCGCCGAAGGGCGGGCGCCGATCTCGCCGGCCAGCAGGCGCACCGTTGCCAGGAGTTCGCCCTGGATCTCGTTCTGCGCGGTAGGCCCGCCGGACGGCGGATGGTTCTGCGCGGCGCTATCCGCCTGGTTGTCCACGGTCATAACGTACTCCTTTAACGTTCTGTCTCTCCCGGTGCGCGCACATCCAGTGCGCCGTAAACGGCATTGAGCACCCGGCGGGGCGTGTTGGTCTCCAGGCCCCAACGATTGGTCAGGAACACGAACACCAGGTCCCAGACCGGATCGATCCACAGCAGCGTCCCGGTGGCGCCGCCATGCCCAAAGGAGCGATCCGAACCGAGGATCTCGCCCGCCCGTACCTTGCGCCAGCCCAGCCCGTAATCGAACGGCTCGGGGTGCCGGTCCACCAGTTCGATCATCCCGGCGGTGTGGTTGCGGGTCATCAGCTCGATGGCCGGTTGGCCCAGCAGCCGGTAATCGCCATGCCGGCCACCGCAGAGAAACGCCTGGCCGAGGGTGATCAGGTCGGCTGCCGTGCCCCAGAGTCCGCCGCCGCCCGTGGCGAGCGCGCTGAAAAGCTGCTGTTCTTGCAGGCCGCCCATATCGTGCACGAACACAGCGCGCACCGGATCGACGGGTTGGAAGGCGGTATCGCGCATATCCAGCGGCGTGAAGATCTGTTCGCGCAAGTATTGCGGATAAGGCTGCCCGGCCAGCCGGGTGATCAGCGCGGCCAGCACGTCGAACGAGAGGGAACAGTATTCGCAGCGCGTGCCCGGCTCGAAATGCAGATAACTGAGGCAGGCCGCCTCGAACAGCGTGGCCGGCATACGCGGGTTGCGGGTGCGCAGGTCGTCCCACCAGCGCGCCTCCTCCAGGCCGCTGGTATGCGTGAGCAGGTGCCAGGGCGTGACCCGCTCTTTGCCGAACGCGGCGAACTCCGGCAGATAGGTGGCGACAGGGAAGTGGAGCATCAGCCGGCCCTGCTCCACCAGGCGCATGATCGCCGTGGCGAGCACCGGCTTGGTGATCGAGGCCAGCAGGAAGATGCTGTCCAGGGTGACGGTGTCCTGGCCCGATACCACATGGGTCCAGACGGTCTCGTCGCGGTTCGCCACGGCCAGCACGGCGCTGGGGTGGGTGCCGGCGCGTACCACGTCCTCGGCGACGGCGGCGGCCTGTTGCAGGCGTTCTTGATTGATTGTCGCGCTGGGCATCTAGGATTCCTCTGTTATCCCGGTGTTAAGGGGAGGATGACGAATCTAACGGATCTGTCCCGCCGTTCGTTCTCTGCCCAATGGCACACGGTTTGCGAAAGTATGGGCAAGGGCCGGGCCACGAACCCCGGCCTGACCGGCAAAGGAGAGGACGAAAATGGCAGCGAATGCAGCGGGGATCGCCCCGGTGGTCGTCTATTCGACCCAGACCTGACCCTGGTGTGTCAAGGCGAAGGAGTTTCTTTCGCGTCGTGGCGTACCCTATATCGAGAAAGATGTCTCGCACGACCGGCAAGCGGCGATGGAGATGATCCGGCTGTCGGGCCAGCAAGGCGTACCGGTGATCGCCGTGGATGACCAGGTGGTGGTCGGGTTTAACCGGCCCCGCTTGGAGCAATTACTGGCCCAGCGGACTACCACCGCGCCGGGCGGGCGCAAATCGCTGGGCGCGCGGGTGGCCGACGCGGCAACCATCGCCCTGCGGCGGCCCGGCATCCCGACCAGCGGCGCCTATATCGGCGGCGTGCGCCCCGGCAGTCCGGCGGAAGCGGCGGGCCTGCGGGCCGGCGATGTGATCGTCAGCGTGAACGGCACGCCCATCACCAACGCCGCCGGCCTGGAAGCCGCGCTGAGCCAGGCACCCGCCGGCAGCCGAGTCCCGATCAGCTACCAGCGCGACGGCACCACGCACCCGGTGACCGTGGCGCTGTAGCCACTCGCCCCGGCTTGTCACTGCTGAACGCAGTGAAGAGTCTCGTCTCGTTGCCAACCGCGACGGAGATTCTTCGCGCCGCTCAGAATGACCAGGACAAGGGTGCCCTCCAGGTTGTCACTCTGAACGCAGTGAAGAGTCTCGTCTCGGTGAGTTAGAGACGGGACTCTTTGTTGCGCTCCGCAGGTGGTCGTAGACTACTGGCCGGGATGCGCGGGCCGGTTTGAAACCGGCCCCTACAGCGGCCTGATGCGTTGGAGCGGGTGCCACGGGCCGGTTTCAAACCGGCCCCTACATCGCAATCGCCGGCGTAGGGCCGCCGGATCAGATCAGCAGGGCGAGGACGGCCTTCTGGGCGTGGAGGCGGTTTTCGGCCTCGTCGAAGACCAGGGAACGCGGGCCGTCGATCACCTCGTCGGTGATCTCCTCGCCACGGTGGGCGGGCAGGCAGTGCATGACCAGGGTCTCCGGCCCGGCTTTTTCCAGCAGCGCCGTGTTGACCTGATAAGGGCGGAAAATGGGGCGGCGCGTCTCGGCTTCGGCCTCCTGGCCCATGCTGGCCCAGGTGTCGGTGAAGATGACATCGGCCCCCGCAACGGCGGCGGGGTCGCGGCTGAATGCCAGGCGCGCGCCGGTGGCCCGCGCGGCGGTCTCGGCCAGGGCGCGATATTTGGGCTGCACGTCGAAGCCTTCGGGCGTGATCACCGTCATGTGGATACCCATTTTGGCCGCGCCGATCATCAGCGAGTGGGTGACGTTGTTGCCGTCACCGATCCAGACGATGTGCAGGCCCTCCAGCCGGTTGCGCTTCTCCCAGATAGTCAGCAGGTCGGCCAGGATCTGGCAGGGGTGCTCCTCGTCGCTGAGGCCGTTGATCACCGGCACGCCCGCGTACTTCGCCAGGTCGTCGATCTTGGCCTGCTCGAAGGTGCGCGCCATGATGCCGTCGACCATGCGGCCCAGCACGCGGGCCACGTCGGCCACGCTCTCGCGCTTGCCCAGGCCGATGTCGTTGGGGCCAAGGTAGAGCGCGTGGCCGCCCAGTTGGGTCATGCCCACCTCGAACGAGACGCGGGTGCGCGCCGAGGGCTTCTCGAAGATCATCGCCAGGCTTTTGCCGGCGAGCACCGGGTGGGGCTGGCCGGTCTTCACCTTCAGCTTCAGGTCGCGGGCCAGCTCCAAAATCCGCCAGATTTCCTCGGTTGCCAGGTCGTTGATCGAGGTGATGCAACGGCCTTTCATGCTCACTGCCATGCTGTTATTGCGCTCCTTCTATGTGTCGAGTGACAGCGTTCGCTCCCGCGAACGCGGATATATGTTTATAGCCAGCCGCATCCTGGCGCCCGCCGGGCGGACCCACGGGTCCACCCCTGCGCCGCCTTCCCACATCCGATGGCACGCGGGCGGGCGCTACTCGCCCGCGATCCAGTCTTGCAGGAAGGGCTGGAACTTGGTTGGACCGAATTCGACGAAGCGGTAATTGCCCATGCCCGCGATGCGGTAGGGGTCGCCGGCGAAGAACATCTCCAACGCTTCCTGCGATTCGGCGCGGGCCAGGATGAGGCCACTCGCGGGCGGCACCTGGCGACCCGAATAGAGCAGGAGGCCGCTGTCATAGCCCTGCTGCAAGAACGCCCGGTGCTCCGGCGTGACTTTGTCGATCTCCTCCAGGGGCGCCTGATAGGTGATTTCAACAAGAAAGTGCTTCATCGGTGTCTCCTCCTTACTCCCTTACTCCACTCCCTTACTCCGCGGTGATCACGGTGCCGGTCTCGCCCGCCAGGGCCGGCAGCGCGCTGAACAGTTGCGTGATAATGGCCTGGCGGCCGCCGCTCTCGACAAAGTTGACGGCGGCCTGGACCTTCGGCCCCATGCTGCCGCGGGCGAAATAGCCGTCCGTGAGGTAGCGCCGGGCCTCGGCGACGGTCAGATGGGCCAGGTCCACCTGGTCGGGCTTTTTGTAGTTGAGCGCGACCTTCTCCACATCGGTCAGTATCAGCAAGCGCGAGGCCCCCACCTGCTGGGCAAGAAACGCCCCGGCCAAATCCTTGTCGATCACCGCCTCGACGCCGACCAGCGTGCCGTCCGGCTCCTGCACCACGGGGATGCCCCCACCCCCGGCGGCGACCACCAGCATACCGTCGTTGACCATCGTGCAGATGGCGTCGATCTCGGCGATGGCGCGCGGCTGCGGGGAGGCGACGACGCGCCGCCAGCCCCGGCCGCTGTCCTCGACCAGGCGCATCCCCGCATAGCGCATGCGCTGGGCGTCGTCGCTGTTGTAGAAGGGGCCGACCGGCTTCGACGGGTTCTCGAACGCCGGGTCGTCGCGGTCCACGATCACCTGGGTGATCACGGTGGCGATGCGTGTGGCCGCCGGGTGGTTGCGGCGCAGCAGGGCGTTGCGCAGCGATTGCTGGATCATGTAGCCGATCCAGCCCTGGGTCATGGCCCCGGCCACATCCATCGGCATGGCCGGCACCTGCGCGGCGCCCGCCGCCTGCTGGATGAGCAGGTTGCCCACCTGCGGCCCGTTGCCGTGGGTGACGACCACGCGGTAGCCCCTGAGAACCAGTTCGGCCACGGCTTCGGCGGCGCGCTGCACGTTGCGGAATTGTTCGGTGCTGGTGCCCTGCTCGCCCGCCGCTTTGATGGCGTTGCCGCCGAGGGCGATCACCAGCGTTTCAGTGGGGGCCTGCTCTATCATAAACTCCTCATCGCGGGGCAGCACAGCCGTGGACCGCACGGGACTACATCTCATAGGGCGCGCGCTCCAGAGGCATGGTCATACAGCGCGGACCGCCGCGGGCGCGCGACAGTTCCAACCCGCTAATCTGGATCGCATACTTGCGTTCGGGGTGGTCGCGGATCTCGGTGATGAGCGGGATGTTCTCGTGCCAGTAGCCGCCACCCTCGGCGGTCGCGTCCGGTTCCCAGCGCACCAGGTCTTCCTGGCGGCAGATCTGGTACCCGGCGGCCTGCAGGGCGCCGAAGGTCTGCTCGTTGCGCTCGTAGACCATGATCAGGCCGGGGCGCAAGGCAAAGGCGTTCGCGCCGTCGGTCCACTGCTCGCGATCCTGGTAGAGCCGGCTGCGGCCCCCGCAGGGGATGGCGTGGATCGGGTGGCCTAGCTCCGATTGCAGGCACGCGATGAGTGAGCGGTGCTCCGGTTCGGCGCGCAGCACGCCGCGCACATCGCGGCTGAGGCGCACGATGCCGACCTGCTCGCCGCCGCCGGGCAAGATGAGCGGCGGGTAGACCAGGCACTCGTCACGGCTGAGGAAGGTGAAGATGGTGTCGAGGTGCATGGTGCTGCGCTGCTTGGGCATGATCACGGCGTAGATGGTGCGCACCGGGCTGCCCCGGCGGCGCAACTCGCGGGCCAGCATGTCGATGCCCTCGTTCGAGGTGCGCTCGCTGGCCCCGACCAGCAGCAGATCGGGCCGCACCACCAGGATGTCGCCACCCTCTACCGTATACGGGTCGTGCCCGCCCCCGGCCCGCAACTGGCGGATCTGCTCGCTTTGCAGGCGGTCGAACCACAGCGGCGGCTCCGCGCCCGCCTCGGCGAACATGGGGTGATGGGTGAAGATGTAGCGCATCAACAACGGTTCGCGTCGCCGGGCCGCCCGCGCCATCTGCGCCAGCACGACGCCCGCGCCGACTATCACCGCGGGGTCGCGCATGAACATCATATTGGGAGTGGGGGCCAGCGTGTAGGGATAGGTGTCGAGCGCACCGGCCAGGCTGCCGCCGGCTTTCGGCTTCTCCCACCCGATCAGCAGCCGCCCGGCGAGGGCGTCCGGCTCCTCGGCCAGCAGGCGGTAACGCACTTCGTCGCTCAGTCCTTCGAGCGCGCACACGTCGTCGATAATCTGGCGCCGCACCAGTTCGTCGGCCAGGATCTCGTGCAGCAGATCGAGCACTTCAAGGACGCCGCCGGGCGGGGTGACGATACTCATCAGCCGGCGGAAGGCGTCGTGTTCGCGTTGGGCCAGGTCGAGATAAAGGATATCGTCGAAGAGCAACTGCTGGCGCATGCCGGGCGTCATGCGGCGGATCTCGTCGCCGGGCCGGTGCAAGAGGATCTTACGCAGCGACCCGATTTCCGAGGTGACACTCAGCCCGCTCATGCCGGGCCTCCGCTGCGCAGCAGGGGCAGGACCAGGCTATGCGGCCCGCCGTGCCCGCGCGAGAGTTCGGAGCCGCGGACACGCAGCACCCATTTGCCGGGTTCGTCCAGGCCGAGATTACGACCATCGGCCAGCACGGCGTTGATGTCGATCACCTCGTACCCGGCCGCCGCCAGCGCGGCGACCGTGCGGTCGGTGCTGCGGTAGGTGATGACTTTGCCCGGCGCGACGGCCAGCAGGTTGGCCCCGCTGAACCATTCCTCACGCTCCTGGTCGATGGGATCGTCGCCGCCGCAGAAAATAGGCGTCAGGTCGAGGCCGTCGTCGCGCAGGCTGTGGATGAACGACGAGCGGCGCTCCGGTTCCACGCCGCCCTGGCCTAACTCCATGCGGATCACATCGACCGACGCCGGCCCGTAGGGCATGAAAACGGGCCGGTACATCACGCACTCGCTGGGGCTGATCAGGCTGAACACGGAGTCGATGTGGTTATGGGCCGGCGGCAGGCGCAGCACGTAGAGGATCAGGCGCTGGCCTGCCGCCATGGCCGCGGCTTCCCAGGCGCCGGCCAGCCGCTGCACGGCGGGCATGGTCGTGCGCGGGCTGACCCCCACCACCAGCAGATCTGCGCGCAACTGGAGGACGTTGCCGCCCTCCAGATACGCGGCGTGGGCCGGGTAGAGTCCCGTGCGCGCCTCCGGTACATGCTGTAGCTCCGGCTCTTCCCAGTAGGGCCGCTCGTCGGCGTTGGCGGTGCGCGGCCCCGCGGGCCAGCGGCCCACGTCCGCGAAACGCGGGTGGCAGGCGGTGAGGAAGTCCAGCAGGAGGGTTTCGCGCCGCCGGGCGAACGCGGCCATGCGGCTCAGCACCACGCGGTCGCGCACGATGGCGGCGGCGTCATGGAGGAACATCAGGTTGGGCAGCGGCGTCAGGTGAAACAGGCGAGCTTCGACAAAGCGCGACAGGCGGTCTTCGTCCTCCAGCAGGTCGAGCTTTTCCAGTTCCGGGGTCGCAAAATCGCCGGCCAGGCCGGGATTATTCGCCTCGATGCCTTCGATCAGCGTGGCGGCAAGCACGGCAAACGCGCCGTCATTCGCCAGGTGTTGCAGATGCTCTTCAAGGTAGCCCCGGCGCCGGTCGGCGGGCGTGGCAATCCGGGCGAACCGCGCGGGCGCCCGGCCCCCCTGCAACCGCTCCAGGTCGGCCCTTACGGCGGCGAGTTCCTCCTCCAGCCGGGCCAGGCGCTGCTCGGAGGGCTGCGGCTCGGCCTGGATCAGGGCCGTGCGCTCCAGCAGCGTATCCAGATCCTGCGGCTGGGCCGCCTCCAGCGCCTCGGTGAGCATCTGGTGGAAGTAGTGCAGCTTAATGCCCAGGTGTTCGCCCAGCACGGCGGTGAACCAGTCGTGCTCCATCTGGGCGTGGCGGGTATACAGGAGATCGTCGAAGAGGAAATGATCGCGCGAGTCGGGCGTCATGCGCATCAATTCACGACCGGGACGATGAACGATCACCTCGCGCAGGGGATCGATTTCCGTAAAGACGTTGACGTTCGCCATTGAACTCCGTCTTTTCTAGCGTCAGCTTAGAGCGACCGGACGCGGGCCGGTTTCAAACCGGCCCCTACGGGTAGCAGATGGTTGCGGTGGATTACCGGCATACGCAAGCGCGGACGAGCACCCTCCTCGGCTGGAGACGGAGTGCCCGACCGCGCGGGCAATTACATCACGTCGGGCGCGGCGATGCCGAGCAGGCCCAGGCCGTTGGCGATGGTCTGCCGGGCGGCGGCGGCCAGCACCAGGCGCGACCGGCGTAACGCGGGCGTCTCGGCAGTCAAGATGCGCGAGGTGTCCCAGAACTTGTTGAACGCCTCGGCCAACTCAAACAGGTAGCGAGTCAGGATGACCGGGTTATAGAGCGATGCCGCGCGCTGGATCTCGTCCGGGTAGCGGCTGATCATGTCGAGCAGGTTCAGTTCGCTGTTCAGGCTGATCACCCGGCGCTTGTTGGGATCCCGGTCGTCGGCGTCCTTCAGATGGACCAGCAGATCGAGGTCCGCCTCGGCGAGTTGCAGGCGCGTGAAATCGACCGGCCCGGCGGCAAGATCCACCGATAAGTCCTCTTCCTCGGCTTTCGCCAGGACGCTGCTGGCCCGCGCATGGGCATACATGATGTACGGCGCGCTCTGCTGGCGCGGGTTGAGCGCCTGCTCCCAGTCGAACGCGATGTACGTGTTGTTATCCTTGTCGAGCATACTGTACTTCATGGCGCCGATGGCGATCATGCGGGCGACGGCATCTTTTTGCGCGTCGTCCATGCGCCGCCGGTCGGCTTCGGGCCGCCGCTCCTGGTTCTCGGCTTCGATGGTGTCGATTTCGGCCCGCGCCCGCTCGAACGCTTCGCGCTCAAAGTCTTCGTATAGGGGCATGTTGCCCTTGCGCGAAGAGAACGCGCCTTCCTTGGTGCCGACAATTTCGTGGCCGATCTGCTGGCACTTATCGGCCTGCGGGAAGCCGTACAGTTCCAGGACCTTGAAGATCTGCTGGAAGTAGAACGACTGGCGTACGTCGATCACGTAGAGCGAGCGCTCGACGTGGTAGTCCTCAAACTTGCGCCGGGCCAGGGCCAGGTCTTTGGTGGCGTACAGCGTCGTACCGTCGGAGCGCAGCACGATGAGCACCCGGTAGGGGTTCAGTTCGGTCAGCGAGCCGTCCTTGCTCTTGCGATAGAGCTTGTCGAAGTACTTCTCGCGCAGCGCCGGGTGCTTGCGTAATTGCTCGTCGATGCGCACCAGGACCGGATCGCCCTCCGCCCGCAGGTCTTCGGCGATACCCATTTTGACCAGTTCGCCGACGATCTCGCGGCCCTCGTCCTCCACCTGGCTCTCGTAAAACTCGACATCGAATCGCACACCCAGCGTGCGGTAGACCTCGGCGAATTCGTCCAGGCTCCACTGCCGCGTGCGCGCCCACAGCGCCATGAGGCCCGGCTCTTTGGCCTCCCACTGGGCGAAGAGCGCGCGCACGTCGTCGCGCCAGGCGGGCGCGGCGTTCCACCAGTCGAAATGGGCATCCAGGCGATCATAGTCGGCGCGCAGGGCGCTCTCCGCAGGCAGCAGGGTGCCCAGGGCGTGCCACAGGGCGGCGATGACAGCCGGATTGATGCTGCTCAGGTCCACGTCCGCGCCCAGGGTTTCGTCCGGCTCGTGCGCCGTTTCGGGGTCGGTATCCGACCCGGCGGCGGCGACCGCTTGCAGCAGGAGTTGCACGTCGGCGGCAGCCGCGCTGTCGCTCTCGCCGTGGGCGCGCAGCCAGGCGGTCAGGTCCGGCCCCAGGGCCGGGGCCTCTTTAGAGGCAGCCAGCGCCTGCGACAGCAGACCGAGCAGGTGCTTGCGGTATTCGAGGCGCGCGTCGGCCTCGGCGTAAATCGCGCCGAGCCAGCGGCCCCGGCCCGTCGCGGGTTCGTCGCCCTGGTGGAACGTCAGGTAGCACCAGAGACACTTGATGACGTGCATGCCGATGTCGCCGGAGTAGGTCGCGGCCAGCACGTTCCACCCGGCGGCGCGCATGGTGCGCACGACGGAGTCGCCCAGGGCAATATTGCGCAGGTGGCCGACATGGAGCGCCTTGTGCGTATTCGGCTGCGCGAACTCGACCATCACCTGCTCGTTCTTCGGGACGCCGTGGCCCCATTCGAGACCCCGCGTGGCGACCTCAGCCACCAGCCCGTTGGCATACGCGGGGATATCGACATAGAAGTTCACGAAGCCGCGCAGGGCTTCCGTCTGCTGCACCATGGGCAGCGCGGGCAAGGCGGCGACCACCTGCTCGGCCAGTTGCTGCGCGCCGTCCGGCCCGCGGCCCAGCGACTTGCAGACCGCGCTGGCGTAGCCCCAGCGCCCCTCCAGGGGCACCCGCCGCACCTCCAGCGCCTTCGCCTTCGGCTCATACCCCAGACGGCGCAACGTGGTCTCCAGGGTGTCGCGTAGAATCGCAGCCAGGTCTAAGACGCTGCCGTTCAGCAGCGTGTTCGGTGTATCCACGAGCGTCCTCCTTTCGGGTAATGATCCACCGGCAGC